>JAFYMU010000065.1 GCA_017548245.1 Kiritimatiellia bacterium
CGGCGCTCGTTTGCGCCGCTGGGGCGGCTGCCAAACCTTGCGGAGCGGCAGCCGCCAAGCGTCGAATCACGGAGTCTTTCAGGGCTGTCAGGCGTTTGAGCACCTCGTCCAACGAAACCGTTTTTGCGGCGCGTGCACAACGAATCAAGGTCATTTCCACCAAGGTGCGCACCGAGAGGGCCGAACGTAATCGGCTTTCCATCTCCGAGAGCAACCCGGTGATTTCGACAATGCGCTGCGGCGTCACGGTCTGCGCTTGCTTTTCCAAGACGGCCAATTGTTCGGCGGTCACGTCCTGCTTGGCCAATTCGGCACCGGCCTGTTGGAAGACCAAGAGGTTGCGGAAGTGCCAGAGGAGTTCGGCCGTAAAGCGGCGCATATCCTTACCCGAGGATTCAAAGGCGTCAACGGCCTTGAGAATCGCGGCGATGTCGCCTTGCAAGATGCTGCCAGCGAGGGCTTCCAACGCACTACGCGAGATCAAACCAAAGACGGCCAAGACATCATTTTCGGTGAGGTCGTTGCCCTTAAACGCAATCAATTGGTCCAAGGCCGAGAGCGCATCGCGCAAACCACCATTCGAACCACGTGCAATCGCGAGCAAGGCGTCATCGGTAATGGTAATCCCTTCAGCGTTGCAGATAAAACGCAATCGGCGCACAATGTCACCCGTGGTGATACGACGCAAGTCAAAGCGTTGGCAACGGCTGATAATCGTTGGCAACACCTTGTCACCTTCCGTCGTTGCGAAGATAAACTTCACATAGGGTGGTGGCTCTTCCAAGGTCTTCAACAGCGCGTTGAAGGCCGCATTGGTGAGCATGTGCACTTCGTCGAGAATAAAGATTTTGAAGCGACTATGGGTGGGGGCGAACTGCACCTGATCCAACACACCGTGGATGTCTTCCACCTTGTTATTGGAGGCGGCGTCAAGTTCGACCACGTCCATATCCATACCCGTGGCAATGCCCTTACAGTTGGCACATTCACCACAGGGTTGCATCGTGGGACCCTTTTCGCAGTTCAACGCCATCGCGAAGATACGCGACAACGTCGTCTTGCCGATACCACGCGGACCAATAAAGAGATAGGCGTGGGCGATGCGATCTTGTTCGATTGCATGGGCAAGGGTTCGCGTGACGTGGTCTTGACCAACCACGTCATCGAAGGTTTTGGGTCTCCACTTACGCGCGAGAACTTCGTAAGCCATGAGGGTGTCCGTAAAAATTAGGCGCGCGCCATGAGTTCGGCGACCAAACGATTAAACTTGGCGGGATCAGCAGGGAGCGAACCCTCTGCGAGGCAGGCCTGACCGTAGAGCAGTTCCACCGTGTCATTGCGCTTGCCTTCGTTCGTCTCCTCCGCGAGCGTCTTGATGAGCGCGTGATTGGGGTTCAATTCCAAGATGCGCTTTTCTTCAGGCACCGTCTGACCCATTGCTTCCATCATGCGACGCATGGTCGGATTCAAGGCCGAGGGATCCTGCACCAAACAGCAGGGCGATTCGGTCAAACGGGTGCTCAAGCGCACCTCCTTCACCGTCGCTTCCAACTGTTTTGCCACGGCATCCAAGAGCGGACGCAAGGTCTTTTCGGCATCATCCAACGACTTCTTCGCATCGTCATCGCTCAATCCCAAGTCGCCCTTGTCCGCAAAGACGATCGGCGTCTTGTCATATTCGTAGAACTCCGAAGCGATGAATTGATCCACCGGTGTGGTGAGGAAGAGCACATCGTAGCCCTTGGCCTTCAACTGTTCCAAGCAGGGGCTCTGCTGCGCGGCCTGAAGGGATTCGGCCGTCAACATGTAGATGGCCTTCTGCCCCTCGCTCATGGCTTCCTTGTAAGCCTTGAGCGAAGTGTACTTGCCATCCTTCAAGTTACGGAAACGCAAGAGCTCGACAATCTTTTCGCGGTTTTCCCAATCGCTGTGATACCCTTCCTTGAGAAAGTCACCGAGCGAGGTCGTGAAGGCGTCATACTGTTCGGGCTTATCCTTCGCCATTTCCGCGAGGGCCTTCAAAATACGGTTCGTCACGTCCGAACGGACCTTGCGGATAATCGCATCATCCTGGAGCATTTCGCGCGAGACGTTGAGCGGCAAATCGCTGCTATCAACCACACCCTTGAGAAAACGCAACCACGGCGGCGTCAACGCTTCGATTTCATCGCCGATGAAGACATTACGCACATAGAGCGACAAGCCATGGCGATTGCCCGGCATCATCATCTCCATGCCTGCCGACTTCGGGATGAAGAGCAGCGCGCGATATTCCAACATACCTTCTGCGGCGATATGGAGCGTCTTCAACGGTTCGCCCATGCCATGCAACGTCTGACGATAGAAGGCTTCGTACTCTTCAGGCTTCACATCGCTCTTCGCGCGCTTCCAGAGTGCCACCATCGTATTGAGCGGCTTGGCCTCTTCTGCAGCCTTATCTGCGGCAGCCTTTTCATCCTTTGCTGGTTCAGCCTCTTCTTCGTGCAAATAAATCGGGTAAGCAATGAAGTCCGAGTAACGGCGAACCAGGTCCTTCAAGGTCCAACCATTGGCGAACTGTTCCTGATCGGGACGCAAATGGAGTGTAATCGAGGTGCCCGGCGTCGTGCGAGAGCCTTCATCCATCGTGTACTCGCCATCACCTGCGCTCATCCACTTGACCGCGCTCTGACCTTCGCCACGGCGCAACGTTTCCACCGTCACACCATCGGCGACCATGAATGCCGCGTAGAAGCCCACGCCAAACTTACCGATGAGCTCGGGGATGTTCGTCTCCTTGCCATCCTTCAACGCCTCTGCAAAGGCCTTCGAACCGCTCTTTGCAATCGTGCCCAACGCCTCTTCCGTCTCCTGAGCACTCATACCAATGCCGTTATCTTCAATCGTCAAGGTATGCGTTACGGCATCCGCCGTCAAGCGAATCGACCATTCCGGCGCCTCTGGCGCGATGGTCGTATCAGTCAAAGCCAAATACTTTGCGCGGTCAATCGCATCACTTGCGTTAGAAATAAGTTCGCGCAAAAAGATCTCTTTTTTCGAATACAGCGAATGAATCACCAAATCCAACATCTGTCGAATTTCAGCCTTAAAAGCACATGTTTTTGCCATATCGTTCAAAACTCCTTCATATTAATGAAGAGTAGTATACCACAAACCCGCCCTGATGAACACAACGATTATTTTTGGTTGTTAGTTGTTTCGCCCTTCGGGCTGTTGTTAGTTGTTGGTTGCTAGTGGTTGGGGTCGGGATGCAATCCCGTCGTTTGTTGCTTTGCAAG
>JAFYMU010000066.1 GCA_017548245.1 Kiritimatiellia bacterium
AGATTTGGGTTTGCTCATCATCGACGAAGAACAACGGTTTGGCGTGGCCCACAAAGAACGCCTCAAACGGCTGCGTGCCGTTGTGGATGTCCTCACCATGAGCGCCACGCCCATCCCTCGAACCCTCTACCTCTCCCTCACTGGGGCGCGCGACTTGTCACTTATCCAAACGCCGCCCCTCAATCGCGTTGCGGTCGAAACGATTATCCAACGCGATGACGACGCGCTCCTTGCCGCCGCCATTCGCAAGGAGATTGCACGCGGCGGGCAGACCTATTACCTTTACAATCGCGTCCATACGATTGGCAACCTCTATGCACGGCTGCAACGCATCGTGCCGGAAGCGCGCATCCTTGTTGCCCACGGTCAAATGCCGCCTCAAGAACTTGCCGAGACAATGCAAGCCTTCGAACAAGGCGAAGCCGATATTCTCCTGTGCACCACCATTATCGAAAGCGGCATTGATATCCCCAAGGCGAACACCATCATTATTGACCGCGCAGACCGTTTTGGCTTAGCCGACCTCTACCAACTGCGCGGACGCGTGGGGCGTTCCTCCGTCAAGGGCTTTGCTTACCTTCTCCTGCCGCCCGATGGCATCTTGGATAGCGATGCACGTCGCCGTTTGCAAGCATTGCGTCGTCACAGCGGCTTGGGTTCGGGTTATGCAATTGCCATGCGCGACCTTGAGATTCGCGGTTCGGGTAATCTCCTCGGCGCAGCACAGAGTGGCCACATCGCCGCGATAGGGTTCGGCCTCTATTGCCAACTCCTTCGTCGCACAGTGGCTCGTCTCAAGGGCGAAACGGTTCCCAATCTCGTCGACGTGGAGCTTGCCTTTGACTTCTTGGACGCCTCACCGGGTTCGGACGCCCCCAACGCCGCCTCGATTCCCTATGACTATGTGGAAGACGAAGCCCAACGCATGAGCGTCTATCGTCGTATCGCAGAGGCGATCTCGCCACAAGAACTCAACCTGCTCACCAAAGAACTCGCCGATCGTTACGGTGCCCTCCCCATTGCGGCGCAACGCACCTTCCGTTTGGCCCAACTGCGCATGCTCGCCGCAGAGAAATCGCTCTCAAAGGTGGAAGTGGTCAATGACCAGCTGAACTGTTTTGCCAAACTCAACCACGCGCCGATTCGCCACTACACCCACATCCCTTTACCAGCAGAGTCACCCGACCAACGCCTTAACCGTCTTGAACGCATTCTCAACACCATGTAACCCCCACCGCACGCTTGTTGTGCTATACTGAATCCTATGAAGACGTCAATTACTATTGCCTGTGGCGGCACCGGAGGCCACATTCATCCCGCCATCGCTGTCGCGGACGAACTGCGCAAAGCGGGTTATCCCCTCTCCCTCATCCTCTCGGGCACGCGCGATGCCGAACGGAAAACGGCCGAGACTTGGCAAGGCCCCTTACTCAAATCAGGCGCCCGTCCTATGCGTCACCTCATTGCCAATGGGTTCGCCATTCTAAAGTGTATCCGCTTCCTTAAGAAACAACGGAGCACCGTTCTCTTTGCAACCGGTGGCTATACCAGTTTTGCCCCCGTCGTGGCTGCACGCCTCCTCCGCATCCCCGTGGTCTTCCATGAAGCCAATAGCTTGGCGGGTTCGGCCATCCGTGTCTGTTCCAAATACCTCAACATCACCGCAGTGGCCACCTCCTTTGAAGAGACCGCCGCACAATTACCCTGGGCCAAAACTGTTTTCACGGGCCTTCCCTTACGTCAAGCCGTGCTCGACACCCTGGCCAAGGCGCGCACCGTTGAAAAACCCGCGGGCCGCTTCTCCATCTTGGTGACTGGCGGTAGCCAAGGCGCTCACGGCATGAATCTCCTCGTTGCCCCAGTCTTGGCCTCCTTGGCCAAATCCGATGCCCATGTGCGCATCTTGCATCAGTGCGGCAAACACGACCTTGAAGGATTGCAAGAGACCTATGCCGCGGTCGCCGATCAAGTCACCTTAACCGCCTTTATTGATGATATGGGCACGGCTTATGGTCAAGCCGATATGGTCATTGCCCGTGCCGGCGCTGCCACCTGTTTTGAGATTGCGCGTTGCGCCGTGCCGACCATCTTCATTCCATTGCCAACAGCAGCCGACGATCACCAACGCAAGAATGCAGAGGCGCTCGTGCGTTGTGGTGGGGCAATCTGCCTTGACCAATACACCACGACGCCTGCACAACTGGCGGATGCGGTTCGTTCGCTCTACTCCGATGCCGCTATGCGCGAACAGATGCGCGCCGCCTTCGCAGACCTGCCCCAACCCAATGCCGCCAAGGCGGTTGCCGACCTCATCTGCGCGATTGCCGAACCGGCCCAATGAACGCCTCCTCCAAACCCTCCATCGCCTTCCAAGTCTTCGGTTGCCGCCTCAATCAAGCGGAAGCCGAAGGCTGGCAACACGCCCTTGCCGAGGAGGGTTACCCCATCGTCTCTCCAAAAGAGGCCGACATTCTCTGCGTTCACTCCTGCGCCGTAACCGAACCCGCCGTCAAAGAGGTCACCAAACTCCTTCGCCACTGCAAACGGGTTCGCCCCGACCAACGTCTCATTCTGAGCGGTTGCGCCACGACCTTGGTGGAGGATGTGGCACTGGACCTCGCGATTCCCCATGCGGTGAAAGCGGAGTGGCTCTCCCGAACACGCGCCTTTTTAGAGACCTTGCCGCCACCTGTTACGCCAAGTGCAACCCCTGATGCACGTCACCGAACCCGCGCCGCGCTCATTCTGCAAGATGGTTGCGACCAATTCTGCGCCTACTGTATCGTTCCTCACCTGCGTGGCGCACCGGTTTCCGAACCCGCAGCGGCGGTACTCAACCGCGCCGAACGGCTCTTTGCAGAGGGTTATCAAGAGATTGTGCTTACGGGTTGCCACTTGGCGTTATACAAAGATCCAACCTCGGGCATGGGGTTTGTTGAACTACTCCAGCGCCTCTGCGAAGTAAAGGGCGAAGGACGCTTTCGGATTGGTTCGCTTGAGCCGTGCCTCATCGATGATGCCGCGCTCATTCGGTTGATTGCGGCGAACGATGGCCGCCTCTGCCGTTTTCTCCACTTCCCAATGCAGACGGCTGATGATGGGTTGTTGCAACGCATGGGGCGTCGTTACACCCACGCAGACCTCCGGAAGGTGCTCGATTGCGTCTGTGAGACCTTGCCCCATTGTGGGTTGAGTGCGGACTGGATTGCGGGGCT
>JAFYMU010000067.1 GCA_017548245.1 Kiritimatiellia bacterium
ATTAGCAGCGTGCAAGATTGTGCGACTCGTGGAGCGGCAAAGCCGCAGTTGCCCGTTCCTACTTCGGTCGCTCCGCTCCCTTGCAGTTCCCAGTTCAAGGTTAGCGGTTAGCTGTTGAAGGGTAGCGGTTCACATCCGCTTCGCAGAAGCACGAACAAGCATCCACGGGGCCTTAGACTAATTACGAATTACGATTTATGAATGATGAATTAGCGGCGCAGCCGCTTGCTGGCAACTAGGAACTAAAAGCGAGCCTTGCGAGCGCACTTTCAACTGGTGCGCAGCACCTTGTGGTGCGGTCGTGCGTCTCGCGTAGTTCGCGGTAACCCTCCAGGCATCGCATCCGCTTCGCAAGAAGCGCGGTCAGTCTGTCTCGGACAGAATGAGCCGCGCTTCCCTTGGCGTCTTTGCGGTAAACCTTCCTGGCAATTGGGGACGAGCCTGTCGAGTCAGAGAGCGAAGCGAACGTCAATCCTGCGGCGCAGCCGCCCTTTTTTCCAATCAATTGGGGTAAAGCGCCCATGGGCGTGGCCCTGCCACCGCTTTCGCGGGGGTGTGGGGGCGGCGGTGGCTGGGGCCACTCCCATTTTGCCCCCACATAACATCTGTCCTATTCCCAAGAAACAAAAAAGGCTCCGAGCATTCGGAGCCTTTTTTGTTATTGGGGACGCCAACCTAATTAGTCGTCATCCGAAGTGAAGGCATCATCCACGGGACGATCATCGGGTGCCACTTCAGGCATTGCACCCACGACATTGCTATCCACGGTGAAGACCGCCTTATTCAGTTCTTCCTTGGTGTCCACACTCTTGGCGCGCGGCACGTAGGTGGCAGCCGAGTAACCGTAACGGGTCTCGTACTTACCGAAGCCTCCCCAACGGCCAAAGTCAACATTGTTCACGACCACACCGAGGAGACGTGCGCCCACTTCCGTCAAGCGGCGAGAAGCGAACTGAATCGGCCCAAAGCGGGTCTTATCCGGCGTCGCCACGAGCAAGACCGAGTCCACGAGGTTGGCCAACACGATCACGTCACCCACCAAACCGAAGGGCGGCGAGTCGATCACGATGTGATCGTAGTTCGCACGGGCCCAAGCAAAGAAGTCGGTGATGATGTTGGTACCCATCAACACAGACGGAGAGATGGAACGCGATGCGCGCGAGAAGACCACATCAAGGTTGGCCACCTTCGTCTGCTGCGGCAACGTTTCAAAGAGTTCGGGATTATTCTGTGCCAAAACGTGCGGCAACGAGGGGAAGGAGTCCGCTTCACGGTCAAAGACACCCGCCAAACGCGGACGGCGCATATCGAAGTCCACCAAGAGGGTGCGCTGGCCCGACTGAGCGTAGGCGATAGCAAGGTTGGTCGACGAACAGGTCTTACCTTCACCCGGCTGCGTGGACATGCAGAGGATGGCCTTGGTTACGTCGTGATAACGCGGCGAGTCCAAGAGGTTACGCAAGCCTGCCATCGATTCGGCATACTGCGAGAAGGGGTCGTCGTGCATCGTCAAAGCGACCTGGGCACGTTGCTTACGGCGCAAGTGCGGGAAGACGCCGAGAGCCTTCAAGCGCAGGCGCTGTTCGATATCCGTCACGCCAACAAGCTTGTCTACCATCTTCTCGAGCAAGAGTACGAAGAGCGTACCGAAGATAACGCCAATCAAGATGCCCGAGATGAAGACGATGTAGGGATTGGGGCTGACGGGCTTTTCGGGGATAATTGCCTCACGCACAATCTTAATGGTAGCGGCATTTTCGTCAGCCTTCAATTCAGCCACACGAACGCGTTCGCGCAGGTCGGTAGCCTTCGCCACTTCGATTTCGCGCGAACGTTCCAACTGCTGAATCGCCATCTCAGCAGAGATGATATCGGTATCCAAGGCGACCAAACGCGCACGCAAGCCAGAGGCTTCTTCCACCACAGGCTGACGTTGACGTTCCAAGAAGCTCAACTGTGCCTTACCGGTTTCATAAGCGCGCTTTGCCGATTCAATGAACTGATCGCGGTAAACCTCTTCTTCGCGCGCCTTGAGTTTCACGTCGGGGTGATTTTCGGTCAAACGCGTGAGGAGCGTCTTCTTCGCAATGGTGGCTTCCTGCCAACGCTGGAAGGTGGTTGCGATTTCAGCCGAACGCGGAATGCTTTCGGGCAAGGTGCCGAATTGGGTCGGATCATCCTTAATCACCGACAAGGCAGAGAGCAATTCAGTCGCCTGCGAGATTTCAGATTCCAACGCATTGGCACGCGCTTCGAGCGCACCCAAACGGCTCTGCGCGGTCTGGCGTTCGCGATTCAACGATTCAATCTGGCGGCTCTTACGCAAATCAAGCAATTCGGCTTCCATCTGGGTGAGGATGTGCTCTTCGTTGTCGAGCATGGCCGTCAACCAAGCCACAGCGTTTTCAGAAGTGGCCTTGTTCTGTTCGCCCATAAAGTTCTTGCAGGTGCTAATCACAGCGTTGGCGAGGTCAGTTGCCAATGCGGCGTCCTTTGCCGTGACAACGACCTTCACCAAACGCGACATCGGCACCAAATCCATCTCCATATCTTCGCGCAAGATGCGGAGCAATTCTTCGGTGGAGACCGAGGAGCCGCTGTGTTCGGTGCGATAGAGATCGATGATCGCCTTACGCACGACTTCGGTGTTGAACTGTTCGCGACGGGTGTTGAAGACTTCCTTCAACGGGGTTGCGCTGCCGTAACCGCCACCTTCATCAGCGTAAACTTGGCCTTGAATCAAGGAGGGACCGCGAACGCTCATTTCGTAGTAGGCTTCCGCTTCCCACTTGGTCGGCAAGAGTTGGAAGATCACAAAAGCGGCCAAGAGGCCCAAGATCAAGAAGACGAAAATCGTCATCCAATGGCTTGCACAAACGCGCAAGATACGTCCGATACTGAACGAACCGCCCTCTTCTTCTGCGGCTTGCGGGGCTCCGTAAGCGTTACCATAAGGCGCACCATAGGCGCCACCACCGTAAGCAGGCGTTCCGTAAGCAGCGCCTCCGCCCCCACCCATTGTCTGAGGGGTGTAGCGATGGTAATAGAGGCTACGCCCTTTGGGGTTATCCATTTCCGCCATAATTAACCAATCCTTTCAAAGTAGTGCGCCGCCTCAACGAGGACGCGGCATCCATCCGCCCATACAGGCACAAATCAAGAGAAAGACACCGAGCGTCGCCGGTGAATGCAGAGGCGTTCCGAAAAGCGAGGTGAGCAACACGCAAACCACGCCGATGAACGAACCAACAAAAATGAAGATGTAACGCAGACTGTAATGACGATGGTTGCTTTGGCGATATTCCACCCAACGCATTAAGCAGCGGCCCAACATCGCGCCACCCGGCAATAAGAGCAACAAGGTGCCCATCATTCCGCAAGCCGTCAAGAGGTGTAAGAAATCACATGGCAAAGCCGAACCGCCCGACTTCCAGTAGGACCACGACAAGGAGCCCTTCACGAAGAAGCGCGCACTCTGTTCGAAACCATCAGGACCGGCACCCAACATTGGATTACTACCAAAGACATCCATTGCCAAAGAGGCGCGGAAACACCACTGCGCCCAGAATTGTCCCAAAGCCTCTCCCCATTGCGACAAATGCAATGCAGGACGAAGCGTTTCAGCGCCAGGACACAAAATTAAGCCCAAGCCAACCGCAAAGAGCGGCGGCAATAAGAGCACGCAACGCCACACAAAGCGCGGATGGCGTCCACTTGCACGAACCGCAATCAGGGCAAAAAAGCACCATGCCACCACCAACACCGTTGCGAGGCTCACGAGCAACGCCGCGCCAAATGCAAACACACCAAAGAGGTTCAAACACGCAACACTAAAGGCCACAATCAACGTGCGCGGATGCGCTTCTAAGAAGGCTTCACCCACAATCCCCAATGAAACACAACTAACCAACAACCAAAGCGTTCCTGCATCATAAGGGCCACCCAACCATGCGAAGGTCGGCAATGCACCTGTGAAAAACGATTGAAGCACGCCGAAAAGCGCCAGCAATCCCGTTAATGCCGCCACACCGACAAGCGCCACGAGACGTTGTTTACGCGGCAACGCGCAACGTACCGCGACCGCCATCGCAAGACCTGAAACGAGCCCCACAAAGAAGGGAACGCCACTTGAGCCATTAATAGACGAAGGGAAGAGCGATAATGGCGGCGGCGAAAAGACCCAACGCTTCAATTCGGGCGCGTATTCCAGCACACGCGGTTCGTTAAGCAGCTGAATACCAACATAACTCACCGCCACCACAGACATCCACAACACCGCATCGCCACGCATCACCGAAGCCACGCGTTGGCGCGCAATCCAGAAGCTCTCGCCACGAAAAACTGGCGGCAGGCACAAAACCATTAAGAGCAACGACGAAGCACACCACAACGCCAGCCCTACGGATGGCGTTGGGTTAAAACAAAGGGTGCCTGCGGTCACCAATAGGTGGGCAAGCACCCAGTACTTCGTTAAAAGTATCCGGATCACGGGGTGAAACGCACCTTATTAGAAGCGGAAGGACATACCCACTTCGCCGCGGATATTGTCCTTATCCGAGCTAGCGTAGCGGTCATATTCATCCATCGAGTACGACAAGCTTCCGTAAAGCGTAGCATACTGGTTGAACTTGTAGTAAGAGCTTGCGCGCAACTGGTAGTAGGTGCGATCTGCATTACCCGAACCTGCGCCAGCATCTTCGTGCTGTTCCAAGTTGGCACGGAGGTCCAAACGGGAGGAGAAGATATCCGTCCACTGGAAGTTTGCCGCAGCCGTCAAGGTGTGCGAGAAGACGTAGTAATGCTTGGATGCGCCATAGCCAGCATATTCAGATTCATAACGCGAGCTTGCGGAGAGCGAGAGCGTCACCTTACGCGTGAGGCGATAAGAACCGCTGATGTTATAAGCCGGACCGTAGGCCATTTCGTCCACGTAACCGCTGTAATCATACATGGTCAAACCGAGCATCGCGTTGTAGGCCGTGCGTGCGCCAAGGTCGCCACTCACACCCGTCATCAACGAATAGGAGATCGAGTTATCACCATCGCTCGGACGGTCAATGGTTGCACCAAGCGAGAAATCCCAATAGGTGTATGCGCCGATTGCGCGACCCCACATACCGCTAAGCGTCACAGCGTCAGAGACCTGGTGATCGCCTTCCAACTGCTTCGTGCGACGCCAACCAGCGCCGATCGATGCGTGCGAACGCTTCTGAGTGAAGCCCAATGCGCCATTGAAGCTATAGCTTTCAGACTTGTTCTTATCCACATAACCAGGCAACGTGGGATCGTCTGCCCAGTAGAACGTGTCATTTTCAGAACGCGTGTAAGAACCATTCATCGTGAGGCGCGTACGAGCGCTGAACTTATGCAACAACGTGAAGTTGATACCATAAGAGTCGCTATCGCCACCCTTGCCACTATCAAATGCACGTTCGCTGGTGTAGAACATATTCGAGCCCAACGTTGTACGCTTTGCATTATACGAAATGCTCAACGCAGGCTGAACACGCCAACCAAAGCCACTCTCTTCACGAACGGCGGTATTATTCAGATTGGATTCCCAGAAAAGGCCGAGATTGACCACGGGATCCACGCGCACCTTACCAGTGCAGAATTCAAAGCCAGGCTGCTTTTCGCCACGAGCAAACACGCTCGTAGTCAACAAACAACCGCAAAGAAAGGCGGCGAACATCAACGGTTTCTTCATAATCGTCTCCTGCTCAATCAATAGCACACTTAGTACGTGCGCTGGTTACCATAGGAGGGGCTGGGATCAGGGAGCACATCCCAAGAGGGCAACTGTTCCAGAGCAGACGGATCCACTTCACCAGGAACTGCGATCACCGAACCAAGACCAGGGAGCGTAGGCACCACAGGGTCATCAATACGTTCGGTCGGCTCAATTGCATCCCATTCATACATTGCCATGTACATTGCATCCAAGGTCTGGCCCTGAATATCAGAGACCAAACGTGCAATCAAAGGAACCTTTGCTTCAGGGTCCGATGCAGGGTCAATATCTGCAACAATCGGTTTCTTCGCAGGTTCAGGTTCCAAATAATCCGTACGTGCTTCCAAAGTCGGCTTCACGTCTTCCACAACAGCGGGCGTATTGTCAGCAACAGCGTCTGCAGGTGCGGCAGGTGCTTCTTCAGCAGGCACTTCAGCGGTAGCCGTCGGCTGCACCACGCTACCAGCATCCGGATCGGCGGGCGTCGGTTCAACGGCATCCACACCTGCGGCGGCAGCAATCACATCGTTGTTATTCGTTTCCGAAGCGGCAATGTAGGTCTTTGCTGCAGCCTGCATCGTCGTAGGAAGAGCCGCGATCAACTTTTCGCGGGTACGGTCAGGGTCGGACGAAGCCTTCGAGAACGCTGCCACCAAGATACTAATACGCAACGTCGGCGAATCGGTACCAGAGGCCTGAATGTACTTTGCACCAGTGGACACCATACGCGTAGCGAAGGTATCAAACTGAGCATCGCTCATTCCGTTCAACTTCTGTCCAAAATTGTTAGTCGAGAGCAAATCAGAGACGCCCTGAAGGTTGGTCACCGGCACCGTGTTGTACACTTCAGCGATAATGCCGAGCGCACCACCCGAACGTGCACCTGCGATCAACGCACGCGCGGTCGTCGTCAAAGCCTGCGTCTTTGCGGCTTCATCCTGCGGCACAGCAGCAACTGCGTCAAGAATCTGACGCGCATAATCTTGACGCTGCTTCGCAGGCATTTCAGCCACCTTAGTACGAACAGCCTTAGGGGTCAGGTCATTCGCCGTCAACGCTGCACACACGACGCCTGCGCCAAACAGTGCCGCAACAGCCAAAAGCATCATTTTCTTCATGTGTTGCTCTCTTTCTTGTCAAATTCACTCGATTACCAGTTGCTTTCTGGCACGTACAACACGTCGCCAGGCATCAACACGATATTCTGATCGGTGGCACCACGCCGCCCGATATATTCGGTATCAATCGTTACTTGCTGACGCGTACCATCCGCCAAGTTACGGGTCAAGCGCACACCATTAATATTGGCCCACTGCCCCATACCACCGGCGATCTGCAACGCCTGCATCACCGTCAAGTCGCACGTCTGCGGAATATCCACCACGCCTTCGCGACCCACGCATCCGGTCACCAAGACCGAACCATACGGCGACGAACCGCCTTCGCTCATCGGCACATAGTACACCGAGACCAAGGGATCCACATAAAATTCGCGATAACGCTTCGTCAATTCATCCTGAAACGCTTCAATCGTCATTCCTGCGCACTGCACACGGTCAATATAGGGAAGCACCATATCTCCGCCCGCGGAGACTTCCATCACTTCTTCCTTCATCACCGGTTCGCCAGAGGCCAAAATCGAGATACGCACCTTCACGCCCGTGCGCAATTGAGGTACAATCACGCCAGGCTGTAACTGATCCGCAGTTACACGCGTTGGACCATCCGAGGCCATGAACGTTTCACAGCCACAAAGCAATGCAATACCTATCAAAAATAAACAAATTCTGTGCATTATTTCTCCATAGAAAACAGCACAATAAATATACCATCTTTTGACTAGTCGTTGCAAGCCTTGAACACCCCCACCCTTTACAATCAAAAGCAAGAACCGCCCCTTCACCTAGACGAAACCTTGCTAATAGGCACTTTTCACCTATTTAAACCTTCTATAAGCAGTTTTCAAAAAAAAGTCACCATTCCCTGTATCACCCCTTGAGAAACGCTTTTTGCGTATTTTTTAACATTTCAAAGGTGCATTCACAAACGTTAAAAAGAAGACGCGCACCGACTTCGGCACGCGTCTCAAATGGGTTCGAAAATAACCCCCAATTAGTGGCAACAGCAACCACATCCAGGGCCGTGCGCATGGCTACAAGAAGCCGCATTTGCACACGGATTCACAGGGCCTTCAGTCTTCGCCGCAAAGGTCGAAAATCCCTTCTTCAGCGATTCGCTTCCGCACGTTGGACAGCTCTTCGGTCGATCCGAAAGGGTGCGCGCGAGATAATCAAAACGCGCACCACATGTCTCACAACCATATTCGTAAATCGGCACGCTTATTTCTCCTGCATGCCCGGCTTCACGACCATGTCGACCAAACCATAAGCGCAAGCCTGTTCTGCCGACATAAAGTTGTCACGTTCGGTATCCTTGAAGACCGTTTCCAACGGCTGACCCGAATGGTACGCCAAAATTTCATTCAACGTCTGCTTCATGCGTTGAATTTCAGCGGCCTGAATCTGGATATCCGTGCACTGGCCCTCTGCGCCACCCAAGGGTTGGTGAATCATAATGCGAGCATTCGGCAAAGCATAACGCTTACCCTTTGCACCCGCCGTCAACAACACGGCGCCCATGCTTGCTGCCTGACCAATGCAATAGGTTGCCACATCACACGACAAGAAACGCATCGTGTCATAAATGGCCAAACCTGCGGTCACCACACCGCCCGGCGAGTTGATGTACAACGAAATATCGCGCTTCGGATCCTGAGACTGCAAAAAGAGCAACTGTGCAACCACCACATTCGCCACATGGTCATCAATCGGACCACCCAAAAAGATAATGCGATCCTGTAACAGACGCGAATAAATGTCGTAAGAACGCTCACCCATCGCGGTTTTTTCCACAACAATCGGAATCAACGAGTTTTGTTCAGATGTCATATCTATCCTCCGTAATAAGAATTTGTAGTATAGCATAGAATCTCGCGAATATTAACCTAATTTATTCATCAAATGCGCTTTTCTCCTCATTCAACCTGAAAAAAAGAAAAAGCCCTGCGCCACAATGTGGTCGCAGGGCGGGTGTTGTTTAGGTTAGGGTTGGTTTTTAGGAGGATGGTTTACCAATTCACCTGCATCGGTGAACCGTTATAAGCTGCCTTCAGAATCTTCTCAATATCTGCCGCCGTCGTCTGACGCGGATTCGCTCCCGTGCAAGGATCGAGTTCGGCATTCTTCGAGATAAACTCCAGATTTTGGGTAAAGACGTCTTCAGAGACACCCGCCTCCTCTAAGGTGGCAGGGATGTCAAGCGAATCATTGAGGGCACAAATCTTATCCACCAACACATTCACTAACTGGCGATCCGTTACACCAGGCAATCCCAGTGCACGCGCAATAGCTGCGTAACGCGCCTCGCACGCCTTACGATTAAACTGGATCACGTAAGGTTGCAAAATCGCATTGCAAAGACCATGCGGAAGATTAAATTGAGCCCCAATCTTATGCGCGATCGAATGCGTAATACCCAATAAAGCATTCGTAAAGGCCATCCCCGCCAAACACTGCGCCACATGCATACGCCCACGCGCCGCCATATCCCCATTATACGAAGCCACCAAATCATCATCAATCATCTGAATAGCTTTTAACGCAAGCGGATCCGAAAAATCACTATGCAACGCTGCGACATACGCTTCAATTGCGTGCGTCAACGCATCCAAACCTGTATGCGCCGTCAACTTCGGCGGCATCGTTTCTGCCAAATCCGAATCCACGACCGCAATATCTGGCGTGATCTCATAGTCTGCCAACGGATACTTCACCTTAGAAGAATAATCCGTAATCACCGAAAACGCGGTCACCTCCGTAGCCGTACCAGACGTTGAAGGAACCGCCACAAAAATAGCCTTCTTGCGAAGAACTGGCATCGTAAAGGGCGTCTTAATATCATCAAAAGTCAACTCAGGATATTCATAAAAGACCCACATTGCCTTCGCCGCATCAATCGGTGAACCACCACCAATCGCCACAATCACATCCGGGCCAAAAGCCTCCATCGCCTTCGCCCCCTTCATCACCGTTTCAACCGAGGGATCGGGTTCCACACCCTCAAAATGCGCCACCTCAAGTCCGGCCTTCTCCAAAATAGCATTAAGGCGATCCAATGCACCGCTCTTCTGCATCGAAGAGCCACCCGTCACCACCATCGCGCGCTTACACGTCTTGCCCAATACCGCCAGCTCATTCATTGCGCCAGGACCAAAATACAAATCACGCGGAAGTGTAAAACGTGCCATCTCAAAACTCCTCTCAAAAATAACGTAAGGGAAACCCATCCAAGTCACTTATAGTTTAACCCACTTTAAAGATGAAATGCAACCCCAAAATAATCAATCCCACCACAGGCAAATAAAAAGAGCCTGACTCCATTTGGAATCAAGCTCTTGAAAAACCCGGCAGCGTGCTACTCTCCCACCAGCGAACCTGGCAGTACCCTCGCCGATGAGGCTCTTCACTTCCGTGTTCGGAATGGGAACGGGTGTTACATCCTCTCTATAGCCACCGGATAAGGTCATCCCCTACCTCTATTGAAGTAAAGGTGCGCGAAGTATAACACAAAGCAATCAAAAAGAAAAGACGAAAAATCAAATCCCCCTTACAAACCGGGCTGTTATTGGTTATTGGTTATTGGTTGCTAGTTGCGCGGTGGGACTGTGGGAGCGCGTATCTCGAGGGTGGCTACTTTTGAAAAGATAGACAAGAAACGATAGGTAACAGGCTAGCGCCCCAAATAGACAAGAGAGCGATAGATAACGCTTAAGCGCAGCCTCCTCTACGAAGCATCCCTTCTGGCAGTGCCGACTTTACGCTTGCCATGCACGAGAAGAGACCAAGGGACAGAAGGACTAAGGGAAAGCTTCCGTGCTTGGAGTACGTCGGGAATTA
>JAFYMU010000068.1 GCA_017548245.1 Kiritimatiellia bacterium
CATGCCTCCGTCGCCACCACCCAACTCTACACCCACCTCTCCAACAAAGGCTTGCAAAAAACCTTTAAGGACTGTTTCCCCCGCGCCTAAGGCGAACCGCAGAAAACAAAAAAGGGCGAGGCTGATGCCCCCCCCTTTTTTGATTACACGATTGCCCTTAGTCCTTCCAACGCAACGGCATCAACTGCAAGATGCGTTCAAACTCCTCACGCGTGCGAGAGATTTTTAGGCTATCCCAAATCTTATCCCCGTGCACAAAGGTCGGCGCCAAGTAGCTCCAGAGTTCCTTCAAGTGCCCCAAGAGCGCGTGATCGCCCGGTGCGCCCTCTGCATAACGCGCCAAAAGATCCGCATGCCACGCCATAAAGCGCGTCATGTCGCGCGTATCCTTGCCCGCACGAATGCTTTCGGCCAGGAAGGGATTTGCCACAATGCCACGCCCCAACATCCAACGCGAAACCTTGGGGAAGCGCGCGGCAAGACGTTGGTAGTCCTCCAACGTGCGGATGTCACCATTGTAGGTGAGCGGCAAGGTGCATTGATTGGCCACCGCTTCGAAGGCATCCAAGTCCACCGTGCCCTCATACATCTGCTTCGCGGTTCGCGGATGGACGCAAAGTTCGCGCAAGGGGAACTGTTGGATCAACGGCAAACGCTTGGGCAAGAGCTTGTTATCCTCCAAGCCGAGGCGAACCTTGATGGAGAAGTTGCCCTCACCCAAGACCTCGCAACCGGTTTCCAACATGCTCGCCAGCACGCTTTCGTCACGCAACAGTCCCGAACCGCGCCCCTTCTTTGCCACAAAGGGCCAAGGGCAACCGGCGTTAAGGTCAACCTGACGGTAACCCAACTCCATCATCGCGTGCAACATGACGCGCAACTGACGCGGATCTTTACCAATGACTTGGGGAATTAAGGGCAACCCCTCGGGTTGAACACTCGGATCAATACCACGCAAGATTTCGGGTTTTACGCGGTCGCCTTGCACGGTGGCGATAAAAGGCGCCACGGCCAAGTCAAGGCCCGTATGATGGGCTTGGAAGGCTTGGCGGAAGCGTAATCCAGTGACACCACGCAACGGCGCGAGACAAATCGAACCAATAGCCATACTTAGAGTCCTGCAAAGGGATTATTGGAAAAGGTTGAGGTCGGACGCGGAGCCGAACGCATCGGCTTGGAGAAGCGCTGCCCACCCGTTTGCGCCGGCTTGGCATTCCCCTTGGGTGCCGAACGAGCCGAGAGCGAGATACGACGACGCGCGACATCCACATCCAAGACACGCACGGTCAATTTATCGCCAGCCTTCACCACTTCCGAGGGATCACGCACAAAGCGGTCAGAGAGTTCGGAGACGTGCACCAAGCCATCCTGATGGACGCCGATATCCACGAAGGCGCCGAAGGCGGTCACATTGGTCACGATACCTTCCAGCTTCATCCCAGGATGCACATCTTCAATCGTGCAGACATCTTCGCGGAAGGCGGGCGGTTCAAAGACAGCACGCGGGTCACGACCAGGCTTCTTGAGTTCCTTCAAGATATCTTCAACGGTCAACTTGCCCACCGTCTCACCGACATAGTGATTGACCTGGATACGATTGATTGCCTCTTGGTTGCCCACCAACTGTTCCAACGAAACGCCGACATCCTTTGCCATCTGTTCGACCAAGGCATAACGTTCGGGGTGAACCGCAGAGCGATCCAAGGGGTTCTGGCTCTCACGGATGCGCAAGAAGCCTGCGCACTGTTCGAAGGTCTTGGCACCCAACCCCGAGACGCGCAACAATTCGCCGCGACTCCGGAAGGCGCCATTCGCATTACGATGTTCAACAATGCGCTTAGCCAAGGCCGAACCAATACCCGAGACACGCGTCAACAAGGGGACGCTGGCGGTATTCAATTCCACGCCCACATTGTTCACGCAGCTAATCACGACCTCGTCCAACTTGGACGCAAGCAAGGTTTGGTTGACATCATGCTGATACTGTCCCACGCCAATGGCCTTGGGATCAATCTTCACCAACTCCGACAAGGGGTCTTGCAACCGGCGACCAATCGAAATGGCACCACGCACCGTCAAATCAAGTTCAGGAAATTCATCACGTGCCACAGGGCTAGCCGAATAGACCGAGGCGCCGGCCTCATTCACCGAGACGACGATAATGTCACTCTTGCCGCTACGCTTCAACGCCTGACGCACGAAGCGTTCGGTCTCGCGGCCTGCGGTACCATTACCAATCGCGATGGCATAGGGGTGATACTGCGCCACCAACTTCAAGAGTTCAACGGTGGCTTCAATCTCCTTCTGTTGGCTCTGCGAGGGGTAGATGGTGATATTTCGCAAGAACTTACCCGTCGAATCCAAAGCCACACACTTACAACCCGTACGAATGCCAGGGTCAATGCCCACGACAAAGCGTTCGCCCCAAGGTGCTTGCAACAACAAGTGACGCAGGTTCTCAGCAAAGACATCCACTGCCGCGCGGTCAGACTGCTGCTTCAACACTACCGCGACGTCCAATTCAACCGAAGGCGCGATCAAACGACGATAGGCATCCTTGGCCGCCAATTGCAGTTGGTCGGCCCATGCCCCCGTGCGCATGCCAAAGGTTTCGGTTGCGAATTGGACAGGTGCATCACCATCCACAAGGAGGGAGACGCGCAAGATGCCTTCAGCTTCACCACGCTTCAATGCCAAGAAGCGGTGCGAAGGAATCGCGGCAACGGGTTCTTCAAAGTCGTAGTACTGTTCGAACTTCGTCGGCTCAGTGGGTTGAGGTTCGACCACTTCCGAACGCACCATGCCGTGTTTTGCCAAATATTCACGAGCAAAACGGCGCACTTCAGAGTTTTCCGAAATCGCCTCTGCCACGATATCACGCGCGCCCTTGAGCACGGTTTGCGGATCAAAGAGTTCCTTCTCGGGGCTGACAAAGGCTTCGGCCTCAGCAAGCGGATCGCCCGTAAGTGCCTGTTCCAAGATGCGATCAGCCAAGGGTTGCAACCCCTTTTCACGTGCAATCATGGCACGTGTACGACGTTTGGGACGATAGGGCAAGTAGAGGTCTTCCAATTCGGCACGCTTGGTGCAAGCCAAGATCTTTTCCTTCAACGCCTCGGTCAGCTTGCCTTGTTGGATAATGGAAGAGAGGATTGTTTCGCGACGCGCTTCAAGTTCGCGATGATAGGTTAACTGTTCCTGAATGGAAGCAATCTGCACTTCATCCAGGTTGCCATGCGCCTCTTTACGATAACGTGCAATGAAGGGAATGGTACATCCCTCTTCAAACAACTGAATCACCGCATTGACTTGACGCGGAGATAGGTTTAACGTCACTGCGATTTCATCTGTAAAACGATTGTCCGCCATGCCTCTGTACTCTCTTCCCTACGATGTTCCAGCACACCCATCACACAACAAAAAAGGGCTGTCGCTTCCTCGCGAAACGACAGCCCTACTCAAAACCGTTACGACAGCTTCACGTCAGCCTTAGCGCGCAATTCTGCCACATGGTCAGAAACGGCCTGGCCACGCTTAGCATGGAAAACAAATTCCGTCACCTTGTCACGGATTTCATCCAACGTCGGCGTGTGACCTGCTTCTTCGCCGGTCTTCACGATGATGTGATAACCGAACTGCGTCTCCAAAATCTCAGAGATTTCGTTCTGCGCAATGGCGAAGGCCACGTCTTCGAAGGGCTTCACCATCATGCCCTTGCCGAACCAACCGAGCGAACCACCGTTCGACTTACCGCTGGGGCAATCGGAGTGGGCCTGAGCTTCAGCTTCGAAGGTGCTTTCGCCCGAGACGATACGTGCGCGGATATCCGCCAACTTGGCCTTTGCGGCGGCCTTATCATCAGCCGAATCCGAGGCAGGCTTAATCAAGATGTGCTGTGCCAAGACGCGATCTTCCGTGGCGTACTCAGCCTGGTGAGCTTCGTAGTGAGCCGTCACTTCTTCTTCGGTGGGGGCAGGCACTGCGGCGCACACCTGGTCGATCAAGGTGTTGATCATCACGCCCTGCTTCAATTCCTGCTTGAAGGAGTCCAACGTCATGCCCTGGGCTTCGACAGCCTTTGCAAACTTTTCGCGATCGCCGCCGAACTGCATCACATAGCGTTCGAACTGGGCATCCAAGGCTTCGCCCGACACGGGGATGTCCAAGCGCTTGGCTTCGTCAATCAACAACTTGGTGCCGATGGCCTGATTCAACGCATGAGCACGAAGCGCATCAATCTGCAAACGCAACTGCTGTTCGGGCATTCCCTGCTGCTGATAGAGATGGATCAAACGCTGAAGTTCGAAATCAACCGCCTGCTGAAGAATCGGTTCACCATTCACGGTAGCGACAATTTTTGCTTCCATAATCTTTATTTACCTTTCTAAAAGAAATTGAACGTCGGGAAAGTTTAGCATAACCGACAACTTTTGAAAAATCCGAATCCTAAAAGAAACGTTCCTGTAACATCGGTAAGAGATCGTGTAAGGAGTCAATAACAGGGAATCCAAAGGGTTTGAGGCGGTCTGCGGTCTGGTGGCCCGCCGCACACAAAATGCAGTTCCAACCCTGTGCTTGGGCGACCTCTGCATCATGCGTTGTGTCACCGATTAAGACTACGGGTTGCCTGAGTTGCAGCGCGGTGGCGGCGGACAACTTGGAAGCACCATCATACGAACGGCTCCCCGAGATAAAGTCCATCTCATGCGCCAAGCCAAACTGTTGCAACTGCAGTTCAAGCAAGCCCTGCTCTAGTGCCGAGAGGACGCCCTGGCGAATGCCCATGCGATGCAAATTAGAAACGCATTCCTGCGCACCAGGTTGCAACTGTAGCGACTTCGAGAAGAGATAGCGCATGTGGAAACTTTCGCCGATATTCTCCCAATCTTCGGCATCGGTCGGAATCATCCCAAGCGATTCATAGAACTGAATCACAGGAAAGCCAAAGTGTTCCCGATAATACGTTTGCGTAATCGGTTGGAGGTGGCGCGCCTTTAAGAGGACATTCAATGCATTCAAGCACGCCTGAATGTCATTGAGCAAGGTGCCATTAAAATCCCAAACAATCGTGGGCGGCTGACGGCGATTAGTCAAAGGACACCACTTTCTGCGTCGTGGGACGTTCGGCATCTTCGTTTTCCAACTCAATCGTCTTACGGCCCACACCCAAAATCACGCCCACAGCAAAGACCGACGAGAGCAAACACGAGCCGCCGTAGGAGAGGAAGGGCAAGGCCAACCCCTTCGTTGGAAAGACATTCGTCGTCACGGCCATGTTGGAAACGCCTTGCACACAGATCAACATCGTTGAACCAAAGGCAAGTAACATCCCTTGTTTATCCTTCGCACGGAAGGCGACCACCGAGCCACCACAAAGCAACAACAAGAAAGCGGTCCAAATGGAGGCCGTAGCGACCAAGCCAAAATCCTCTGCAATCACGGCAAAGATAAAGTCCGTGTGACATTCTGGCAAGTAGTTTTCCTTCTGCATGCCCTGACCGAGACCAACGCCATAGGCGCCGCCATTCTGAAAGGCAATACACGACTGCTTGGCTTGGTAGTTCTCATCCTTTTGGTGATCCATCAAACGCTGCCGACGGTTGGGGTTCATCAAGAGCAACGCGCCCACCGCCACGGCCGCAATGGTGCCCAAAATACAGCAACGTCCAAAGCCCACGCCCGCCAAAAGCATCAAAACGCCCACCAAGAAGCAAAGAATCATGGTACCGCCGAAGTCAGGTTGGCAAACAAGCAAGAAGGCCACAGTACCCACCACCGCAGCGGGAATGAAGGCGCCTTGCTTCCAACGTAATACGCGACCGCCAATGGTCTCGTAGTACGCGGCCAAAAAGAGAATCATCATCAACTTGACAAATTCAACAGGCTGTACGCTCAAGGGGCCCAAGCGAATCCAGCGCATCGAACCATTCACCTTGCGCCCAATTCCTGGAGTAATCACCAAGACCAAGGCAAAGATCATCAAACCTGCGATAGTCCACATCAGTTGAGGCTTCAGGTACCATCGGTAATCTATGCGATACAACACCGCCGCGCCCACCACCGCAACAGCCAAAAACATCCCCTGCATCATAAAGTGACGCATCACCTCATCCGACTGCGTCTTTCCTGCGTACGCAATAATGAGCACGCCGAAAATGGACAACGCCATCGCGATAATCATGGTGGTATAAGTCCAAAACTTAAGCATTTTCTTCCACACAAATAACGTCTATTGAGAAAAAAAGCGCGGTGTTAAGCCGCGCTTTTGAAAGAATCGATCGCCACGCTTACTTGTTATTCGCAGGCATCGGGATGCGAAGCGTCGTGCCCACGGGGACTTCCATCGTGGAGGAGTCCAAACCGTTCAACGCACGGAGTTCGGTCAAGCCGACCAACCAGGAGATCGAGATGCTCATCAAGTCTTCGCCTTCCTTCACCACGTGCACGCGGTCGCTCTGAACCACAGGGGTGTCAACCACAGGTGCGGGCGGCAAAATTTCATCGCCATCCTGAATCGGCAACACTTCTTCCTGTTCGGGAGCCACTTCAGGCACTGGTGCAGGAGCGGGTGCTTCCACAATCGGTTCAACCACAGGGGCATCCACAGGCGTCACCGTAGGAGCGGGCTTAGCAGGAGCCTTTTCTGCAGGCTTCTTTTCTGCGGGCTTAGCAGGAGCCTTCTTGGCGGGTGCCTTCTTAGCAGGCGTCTTGCTAGCGGCAGGAATGGTCAACTTCTGACCGACCCAAATCATATCCTTCTTGAGATTGTTTGCCTTCTTGAGGTCAGCCACCGTAACGCCGTGCTTGAGGGCAATGCCACCCAACACATCGCCAGCCTTCACCGTGTACACCGTGGTGCCCGTGGGACGCTTCGTGTTTGCGGGCGGTGCGGAGGTTTCGCGACGCTGAGCCTTCTTGCTCACATCCGTACCTGCAGGGAAGAGCAACTTCTGACCGATGCGAAGATCGCCCGGATTGTTGCGCAACGAGGGGTTCAACGCCAAGATGTCAGCCTTACGAACGCCGAAACGCACGGCCAAAGCGGTCACCGAGTCACCTGCCGTCACCGTGTATTCCACCAATGCCGGACGCACAGGTTCCACCTTAGGAGCAGCTTCAACGGGAGTTTCAGTCGGAGCAGCAGTTTCTGCAGGCGTCACCTGAGGAAGCGTTTCTTCATACACAGCGGCTTCCATCTGCTGTTCTTCAGCCACCGTCATTTCCGTGGCTTCCATCTGAGACTTCTGCGCGGCGACCTCTTGCTTCGTAGCGCAACCAGTGAAAACGGCCGCAGAAGCGGCGGTCAAACATACTGCAAACAAGGCTTGCTTCTTCATTTAAAACTCCATAAAAGATAACTAGAGCGAATGTTCACTCACGCCATTAATGATAACACAATCCGCCACACGCAAACAAGCAGAAGATTATTAAAAGCGCGTAAAAACAATAAAAAAAAGCAACCAACAAAGTGTTGATTGCTTGTAAAAGGATGGAGGCGCGAATCGGAGTCGAACCGATCTAGAAGGATTTGCAGTCCTCTGCCTAACCGCTTGGCTATCACGCCCTAAAACGCACATAATAATATAAGATTTCAAAATCATTTGCAAGTACTATTTTTCAAAAAGCGCATTTTACCTCCCAAAAAGCCTCTTTTCGCCTCTCTTTACAACAAATTCGGCGAGGATTACCCCTCGCCGAATGGACTGTTGCGCTTGTGTTTATCCCAACTTAGATGCCAGGCCAACCCAATTTGCGCCACAACAACATCACGCAAATCGCCACAATTGTGCCAGTAATCATACCGCCCAACACCTCTGTGCGCGTGTGTCCCAACATCTCCTTAAGCGGTTTCGCCGAGAAACGATGTTCCTTAAAGAGTTGACGCGTCAATTTATTCAACAAACGCGCCTGCTGCCCTGCTGCGCGACGCACCGTTGCGGCATCAAACATCGTAATCGTAGCCACCACGCTGGCGAGCACCGTCACTGGCGCATCCCAACCGATACCCATGCCCAAGCTCACAAAGATGCCCACCACCGTCGAAGAGTGCGCACTCGGCATCCCGCCCGTACTCATCAAGTAGGTGAAATCCACGCTCTTCGTGCGAATGGCACCACGCGTCATCTTAATCGTCTGCGCGACGCACCACCCCATGAATCCACTCCAAAAGTAGGGATTCAAGAAAAAGGACCAAAAATCACCATGAAGCGGCTGTGTTGTGATTAACTCGTTCATTTCTCCTCCGTCGTTCCTCGTAAAACTGCAATAAACGCACTCTGCGGCACGTTCACCGAACCAAATTCCTTCATGCGCTTCTTACCTTCGGCCTGTTTCTTCAGCAACTTCTGCTTACGCGTCACGTCACCGCCATACAGTTTCGCCGTCACGTCCTTACGGAAGGGGCGAATATCCTCACGCGCAATAATCGTGCGACCAATGCAAGCCTGCACCGGAATCTTAAACATGTGCGGCGGAATCGTCTCACTCAACGCCTTGCACATCTGCTTACCACGCGCCACCGCACGATCCTTATGGACCATGCAGCTAAAGGCATCCACAGGTTCGGAATTCAACAAAATATCCATGCGCACAATGTCGCTCGCCTGATGACCATGCGGTTCATAGTCCATCGACGCATAACCGCGCGAAATTGACTTCAACGTATCATGGAAGTCGATTAAGATTTCGTTCAACGGCAAGATGCACGTCAAAATCACACGCTGCGCATCCAACGTCTCCGTGCAATCCACCACGCCACGACGTTCCATCACCAAACGCATGATATCGCCCATGCAATTACTCATCGTGATGATACGCGCCTTAATCATCGGCTCCTCAATCATCTCGATACGCGTCACATCGGGCAAGAGCACCGGGTTGTCAATCTCCATCACCGTGCCATCCTTCAACGTCACCTTATAGATAACCGCAGGATGCGTATTGATGATATCCAACTGGAATTCGCGGCGCAAACGTTCCTGCACCACCTCCATATGGAGCAAACCCAAGAAGCCGCAACGGAAACCGAAGCCCAACGCCACCGAACTCTCCGCGTGGAAGGTAAAGGCCGAGTCATTCAAATGCAACTTCTCAAGCCCCGTGCGCACCTTATTGTACTCATCCGTACTCACCGGATAAATACCGCAAAACACCGTTGGGTGAATTTCCTTAAAGCCATTCAACGGTTCATCCGCGCCATCACGATCATACGTCAACGTATCGCCGATCTTGATTTCAGACGGATCCTTAATCGCCCCCACGATATAACCCACCTGACCTGCTTCCAACTTATCCACAGGCTTCTGCGACGGCGAGAAAATGCCCACTTCCTTCACCGGCGTCGACTGCCCCGTGCTCATAAAGCGCAACATGTCGCCCGCACGAATGCAACCATCTACCACGCGCACATACGTAATTACGCCGCGATAGATATCAAACACCGAGTCAAACACCAACGCGCGCAACGTCCCATCCGGCTTATCCGTCATCGGCGGCGGTACACGTTTAATCACCTCCTCCAACACCTCCGGCACACCCTCACCCGTCTTTGCCGAAATCTTCAACACCGGATCCACCGGAATCCCCAACACATCCTCAATCTGCTGAATCACACCCGGCACATCCGCGCTCGGCAAATCCACCTTATTGAGCACAGGAATGATCTCCAGATTCGCATCAATTGCCAAATACGCATTCGCAACCGTCTGCGCCTCCACACCCTGTGCCGCATCGACCACCAAAATGGCGCCCTCACACGCACCCATCGCACGACTCACCTCATACGCGAAGTCCACATGCCCAGGCGTGTCGATCAAATTCAAACGATACACCTGACCATCCTTAGCCGTGTACTCCATCGTCACCGGATGACTCTTAATCGTGATTCCACGTTCACGCTCCAAATCCATCGCATCCAACGTCTGCTCCTTCAGCTGACGCGGGTCAATAGCTTTAGTCAACTCCAAAATGCGATCCGACAACGTCGTTTTACCGTGGTCGATATGAGCGATAATACAAAAATTGCGTGTGCGTTCTAACTCTGTCATAGTACTACTCTATAGAATGTCGCCTATTTTAGCATAAACTGCCCCACTCCGCACAACCTCCACCCTATTCTCCACATCACATCCCCTTTCGCCCGCGTAGCAAGCATCCTCCCGCACAACGTCGTTTTTCAGGTGTGCAACAAAAAAGGACGTCGAGTGACGTCCTTTTTCAGCGTTGTCGCAGATAATCTTACGACTTGAGCAGTTTTTCAAGTTGTTGTGCCGAGTGTTCTTGCACTTGTTTGTAGAGGCTATTGCCGTGGGCGTCCATTGCCACGGTGACAGGGAAGTTGCGAACGCGCAGATGCCACATCGCCTCTGCGGCGCCAAAATCTTCCAAAAAGTCAACACCTTCAACGCATTCCACCGCATTGGCGATGCTTGTCGCGGCGCCCCCTACTGCCTGCAGATAGACGCAACCATATTGACGGCAGGCTTCCAAGGTCTTTTCGCCCATGCCGCCCTTGCCGATAATCATGCGCAACCCAAAGCGCGCAATCACATCGGCCTCATAGGGTTCTTCACGCGAAGAGGTGGTGGGGCCACCGGCAACCATCTGCCACTGCACCGCTCCCTCTTCCGTTTCACGTTGCACCATCACAGGGCCGCAATGATAGAGTGCCGAGGTCTTCAGATCAACGCCTTCAGGAAGCGTGCCGCCGTCATGCAGATGTTTATGGAAACGATCGCGCCCTGTATGCACAATCCCATCCAACAACAACGTCTCACCCAATTTCAACGTGCGCACATCAAGTGTTGCAATATCCATAACGCGCCCTCATCACCTCTCAAACGAAAAACGGCAAAACGGAGGTTAGTGTTTCCCAATTCCGTTTTGCCGTTTCATTAACCTAGCGTGTCTTAGACCAAACCGCCTGCAGCCATCACCGAAGCATTGACCGCCATACGCTGTTCATCTTCCAGCAAACCGTTCAATGCGTGGACATAAGCACGGATTGCCGCTTCAATGATGTCCTGTGCCACACCGCGGCCCAAGTAGACCTTCTGGTTATGACGCACGCGCAAATCGCATTCGCCCTGTGCATCGACGTTGGAGGTCACGGCCGAGACCGAGAAGTTTTCCACGGTGACATGGAGGTTCAACATCTTGTTAATGGCGTTGAAGGAGGCTTCAATCGGACCATTACCCATGGCGACCTCTTCCACCGAGTTGCCATCCACGCGCAGGCGCACGGTCGAGACGTTGGTCGTGGTGTTACCGGTCGAGGTGAGGAAGCGTTCGAAGACCAACTTCTGCTGAGCATCGTTGCGCATTTCCAAACCACGTGCCAACGCTTCAATATCGGCGTCGGTAACGACCTTCTTCGCATCAGCCAACTCCTTGAAGCGGCCGAAGAGTTCCTGCAAGTGTTCTTCCGAGAGGATGATACCGAGCTGTTCCAAGCGATCCTTGAGCGCGTGCTTACCAGAATGCTTACCGAGCACCATCTGACTCTGCGTCAAGCCCACCGATTCAGGGGTCATGATTTCATAGGTTTCGCGGTTCGCGAGCATGCCATGCTGGTGAATACCCGATTCATGTGCGAAGGCGTTCTGACCAACGATAGCCTTGTTATTCTGCACGCGGCTACCCGTCACCGAACACACGCAGCGGCTCGTCGACATGATACGCGTGGTATCCACATCGCAACGCAGCCCTTCGAAGAAGTCACGACGCGTACGCAGCGCCATTACGATTTCTTCCAACGCAGCGTTACCCGCGCGTTCGCCGATGCCATTCACCGTACATTCGGCCTGACCAGCACCCGCACGCAACGCGGCGAGCGTATTTGCCGTTGCCAAACCGAGATCGTTGTGACAGTGCACTGCGATCGTCGCATTAGTCACATTCGGCACATGTTCCATCACGCGAGCGATGCGTGCGCCAAACTCTTCAGGGATATCATAACCCACCGTATCGGGCAAGTTCACCGTGGTAGCGTCAGCAGCAATCACGGCTTCAATCACGCGCCACGAGAATTCTTCTTCAGTACGCGTGTAGTCTTCCAAGGAAAATTGAATATTCGGGCAGAGACTGCGGGCATAACGCACCATCGTCGTCGCCTGCTCCAACACCTGTTCAGGACTCATGCGCAGCTTAAACTGCATGTGCACAGGGCTCGTGGCCAAGAAGGTGTGAATGCGCGGATTTACGGCATCGCGCACAGCGGCCCAAGCCTGGTCAATATCACCCTTCAGCGCACGCGCCAACGAGGCCACAGAGCTCGTCTTGACCTGACGGGCAATTGCTTGAACGCTTTCGAAGTCGCCCGGCGAAGCAATCGCAAAGCCAGCTTCAATCACATCCACCTTCAACGCTTCAAGATTGCCTGCCACCAGCAACTTGTCATGCAACTTCATGCTGCAACCAGGGCTCTGTTCGCCATCACGGAGCGTGGTATCAAAGATGGTAATCTTGCGTGTACTCATGGTTTGGTTCCTGTTTTTATTCGGTCTCTCGGGAGGCAGAGGTCCTAAAACAACAATGGCCCCCGCCGTTACTTACCCTGCGGAGGCCAATTGGTGTGCATCAAACGCGTTACTTACACTGCATGACGCTCCGCTTTTCATCGCCTTTAAGCGACAAAAGGGTAAGTCGAAACAACGTGTTCTGCGTATTGAATGTCATAACGGCGCATACAATAACAAAACCCTCACCCCTCCGCAAGCGGAAAATAAGGAAATTGTTCGGAATTAGGGTTCTAGGTTCTAAGTTCTGGGTTCCCGGAGTTTCCGGACGTTCCAGATGTTCCGGAGGTTCCGGAATCCACAC
>JAFYMU010000069.1 GCA_017548245.1 Kiritimatiellia bacterium
AGGGTTCGATTCCCTTCACCCGCTCCAACCAATGTGCCGGAGTGGTGAAATGGCAGACACAGCAGACTCAAAATCTGCCGCCCCTAAAGCGTGAGGGTTCGAGTCCCTCCTCCGGCACCATACTTTCCCGTTGGAACTGCGTCTAGTTTGGGCGGGTAACTCAGTTGGTTAGAGTTCCTGATTTACACTCAGGCTGTCGGCGGTTCGAGTCCGTCTCCGCCCACCATTTTAGCATTTGAGCTGGTCTAAAGGCCAGCTTTTTTGTTTTTATAGGGTGTGTTTCATGGCTGTGGGTGGTTGCACGGGTTCGTGATTTATGGTACTTTGAAGGGCAGTTATAATCTTGGAGGTTTGTTATGATTCGTTTTGCGCATTTCAATTTCAATGTTTTGGATTTGGAACGGAGTTTGGCTTTTTATAAAGAGGCATTGGGTTTGGCGCCTGTTCGCGAGATCGTGCCTGAGGATAAAAGTTTTAAGATTGTCTACTTGGGGGATGGTAAGAGTGATTTCGTGCTTGAATTGACGTGGTTGCGTGATCGCACGGAAGCGTATAATTTGGGTGATGAAGAGTTTCACTTGGCCTTTGAAACGGATGACTACGAGGGTGTGCATGCGCGTCATGAGGCGATGGGTGTGATTTGTTTTGAAAATCCTGAGATGGGGATCTACTTCATTAAGGATCCGGATGGCTATTGGGTTGAGATTTTGCCGGCACGTGCTTAATCGAAACCGCAAGGACGTGTTTTTAAGCTGGCTTAACGGCCAGCTTTTTTTGTTTTGCCCTTTTATGTGGCCTCGGATGTGTGTTTTATTCATGATGGTGTCCCATTTAAAGGTAAAGTTTTGCTATACTTTCAACGTTTTTTTGCTGTTATTGATAAGGTTTGAGAGACAATGAAGTTTTTTGATTTTCTGAAGTCGCGCCATTTGGTGGATACGTGCACGTGTGATGAAGCGAAGATGGCGGAGTTGCTTGAGACGCCGCAGACGGTGTATGCAGGGTTTGACCCCACGGCTTCGTGTTTGCAGGCGGGTAACTATGTTGCGATTCAGACGTTGGCCCAATTCCAACGCGCGGGTCACAAGGTGATTGCGTTGGTGGGTGGCGCAACGGGTATGATTGGTGACCCTTCGGGTCGTTCGACCGAACGCAATTTCCTCTCGGTGGAGGATTTGCAGCGCAATGTCGAGGGCATCAAGGAAAATCTCTCCCGTTTCTTGGATTTTAATCATCCGACGAATCCCGCGATCTTGCTCAACAACTACGATTGGTACAAGGATTACTCGGTGTTGCCTTTCTTGCGCGAAGTGGGTACGTTGTTCCGCATGAAGCCGATGTTGGCTAAGGATTCGGTGCAGAAGCGTTTGAACGCCGAGACGAATTCAATGACCTTTACGGAATTCACCTACCAGATTTTGCAGGGCTACGATTTCTACTACCTGAACAAGCACTACGGGTGCACGATGCAGGTGGGTGGCGCTGACCAGTGGGGCAACATTACCGCAGGCACGGACTTGATTCACCGCTTGAATCCGGGTTCGGAATGCCACGGCTTGACTATTCCGTTGGTCTGCGATGCGAACGGCCAGAAGTTCGGCAAGTCCGCAGGCAATGCCATCTTCTTGAATGCTGATAAGACGAGCGTCTACGCCTTCTATCAGTTCTTCTTGCGCACCTTGGATGCGGATGCTATCCGCTACTTGCGTATCTTTACCTTCTTGGATGACGAGCGCATTGCCGAACTTGAACAGTCCTTGAAGGAACATCCTGAACAACGCGAACCGCAGCGTGTCTTGGCTGAGGTGTTGACGCGTGCTGTCCACGGTGAAGCAGGCCTCGAAGCGGCTAAGAAGGCTTCTGCCGTGCTCTTTGGTGGTTCGTTGGATGGTCTTACGGCCACGGATCTTGAAGGTATCGCTGCGGATGTGCCCTCGGCCTCGATGCCGGTTGCCTCGATTGCAGGTTGCCCTGTGATGGATGTGGTGACGGCTTGTGGTTTTGTGAAGAGCAAGAGCGATGCTCGCCGTTTGATCCAGGGTGGCGGCTTGTCGGTCAACAACGTGAAGGTGACCGATGTGAATGCGACCATCGCCTCCGAACAGTTGATTGACGGCAAGGTCGTCCTCTTGCGTCAGGGCAAGAAGAACTACTTCTTGTTGCGCGCGGAATAAGCGAGGTTCCATTCTCCAATGACCGGCGATGCCATAAGGTGTCGCCGGTTCTTTTTTACCCTAAAGACTTGTCTAACAATGCCGATTTGCGGTAAGATAGGGCGCATGTAAAGGAATACCAAGCCAATGGCCCTCTCTCCAAGTACAATTGAATCGATCTTGGCGTTAATGACGCGCGCAAATCTTGTCGAACAGGATTTGGAGGAACAGTTTGTGCTCGGTTCGGGTTCGGGTGGTCAGAAGATTAACAAAACCTCTAGCGCGGTGCGTCTTACGCATGTGCCGAGCGGACTGGCGGTCAAGATTCAAACGAGCCGTTCGCGTGAAGAAAACCGTTGGCTCGCGCGTCGCGCCCTAGCCGAACGCATTCTTGAGGTACGCGATGGCGAAAAGTCGCGCCGTCAGCAAGAACAAGAGAAGATACGCCGTCAAAAACGTCGCCGTTCCCGTCGTCAAAAGGCGCGCATGTTGGACGATAAGTCGCACCATGCCGATAAAAAAGCCGCTCGCCGATGGCGAGCGGATGAGTAAGGCGTTCGTCCAAAAACCTTAATAGGCTTCTGCAATATCGGGGACTGCCGCGAGCAGATTCTGCGTGTAGGGGTGTTGCGGATTCGCAAAGACCGTCTTGGCATCGCCACGTTCCACAATTTCACCAGCATTCATCACAATCAAACGATTACACACCGTGCGAACCACCGCGAGGTCGTGCGAGATGAGCAGAATCGTCAAATTACGGCGCAACCGCAAGTCTGCCAAGAGATTTAAGACACGCGCTTGAACCGAAACGTCGAGCGCAGAGACGGGTTCGTCCGCAATAATCACACGCGGATTCATGGCCAATGCGCGGGCAATCGAAATGCGCTGACACTGACCGCCCGAGAGTTCGCGCGGATAGGCTTGAGCGACTTCACCCGGTAAGCCCACTTCATCCAAAAGCTGCTGAATCTTTTCTGCGCGCGCCTCGCGTGGGCAGAGATTGTAAACCGAGAGCACCTCCGCCAGCGTCTGCCCAATCGTCATACGCGGATTGAGCGACCCCGTGGCATCCTGAAAGACCATCTGCACCGCGTGCGCGGGCACATCACGAAATTGGGCCGAACCCGCGGTAATCGGTAACAATCCGCAAAGCGCCTTCGCAATCGTACTCTTGCCGCAACCACTTTCACCCACGATACCAAAGAACTCATTCTCTTTCACATCAAACGAGACGCCTTTGACGGCTCGAAAGGGCGTCTCTCCGGCACGCGGATATTCAATCACGAGGTCTTTAACGGTTAAAATTGGATCTGCCATAATGACTCACTTACTTAATGCGTATTCAACTTTCTGGATGAGTTCGCCAGGGCCGCCACGAAAACGCGCCTTACGGAGCATTTTGGTAGCCTCTCGGTCAAGGATGCGATAACCACTCGACTGCACCACCTCAATCGCCTCTGCGCGCCCAGAAGCGCTAATCTGAAGACGAAGGACCACGACGCCTTCCCAACGGTTCCGGCGCGCCTCTTCAGGATAGGATTTTTGCAAGGTGGCGAGGTCGGTTAAGAGTTCGGGATGTTGAATGCGTGCCGTGGCGCCCGTGGCCTCTCGCGGCGGTTGCGTTTGGGGCGTTTGCAGCGCCTCCATCGGTGGCAAGGTAATCTCAGGTAAATCGGTGGGCTGCTCAGGCAAAGCGGGCAACGGAAAATCGGGCGTTGGAAGGTCGGGCAACGGTGGTGCCGTGTCAAGCGTGGGCGGCAGGTCAGGCAACGCTACCTCAGAGTCGGGCGCCGTGAGGTAGGGGGCGACATCGGGCAACGGTTGGGCGGCCGCCGTTGCTGTTGCAAGCGGAACGCTCTCCGTGGCGTGTTCGCTCTCTACTTCGGCGAGGGTTAACTCAAGGGATTCAACAATGAGTTGGGGCGCCGCTGTGGCAGGTTTCGGGGTGTAAATCAGGTGAAGCAACCAGGCCGCCACGCCCAAGTGAAGCGCCACACTCACCACCAACAAGACCCCATGCCACAGTCCCGAACGGACCATTGCAATGAGCGGGAAGGCAGGTGTAGTGGGGGCGAGGCGTGACATCATCCAATGGCGCGTGGGTTTACTTCTGTTTTTCCACTTGGTAGGTGACCTTGTCAATGCCCTTGGCACGCAATGCGGCCATTATTTCAAGGGCGGGTCCAGCGTGTGCCGAACGGTCTGCGCTGATAATGACAGGCAACCCCAAGGTCTCATGGCGCAACATCACCGCATCCACCAAATCATCTTGCGCCATGGCGGTGCGTCCATCTAGGAGCAATTCATCATTGGCGGTGAGGACAATGCGGATGTTGTTGGTCTTTTCAATCACGCCCTCGGCACGCGGTAACTCCACCTTCATGCCGCGTTGCACGGTCATGG
>JAFYMU010000070.1 GCA_017548245.1 Kiritimatiellia bacterium
ACCCTCTGGATTGGGTTTGCCCTTCACCACATCATCGGAAGGGACCGAACGCGTGGCATCCATGTACTCGGTCAATCCGCAACGCGCCAGATTGAGAGTGATGGTTTGACGCGGACTGCCCGACACATAGACGCACTTCACGCCGGCTTGGTGCAAGCGACGCAAGAGCGCGGCACTGGATTTAATCAAGGGTGGTGCTACTTGGAACAAGGCATCAAATTGCAAACAGAGGCGATGACCGAGTCGTTGAGCCGAGAAGCCTGCTAGTGTTTCAGGGAAGGCCTTAGCCAGCGTAGCGTAAGCATCGGGCCACGCCATGCCGTAGATGAGGTGCATCAAACGGTTCGTCGGCTGACGATTCCCGAGTTCTTCAAAGACTAAGACGAGGGCTTCCGCCCAGAGGCGTTCGGTATCAAAGAGGGTGCCATCAATATCAAAGAAGGCGGCTTTCGGTAAGGTTGAACTCATGGGTGCGCCTCCTGGCAGTAATTCGCGATGGGGCAACCCTCACACTTCGGGCCAATCGGACGGCAACGCGTCTGCCCAAAAGAGACAAAGATCGCGTTCCACGCGCTCCAAAGGTGTTGGGGCAAACACTTCCGCAGCGCCATTTCGGTTTCCAACGGCGTCTGGGTTCGCACGATGCCCAAACGGTTATTGATGCGATGCACATGGGTATCAACGCAAATCGCCGGCAACCCGAAGGCCAACGAGACCACCAAGTTTGCGGTTTTGCGTCCCACGCCAGGCAATTGCACCAAGTCCTCTACGGTTTTTGGAATCTCACCGCCGAACAATTCCTGCACAGCTTTGGGCAGGGCGGCGAGGTGTGCGGCCTTGGTGTGGTAAAAACCGACGGGGAAAATCAGCTGCTCAAGGGTTTCAACCGAGAGGCGACCGAGTGCTTCCAAGTCGGGAGCCACGGGAAAGAGCCGTTCCAACGCGGCGGCAGTCGTCTGATCTTTCGTTCGAGCCGAGAGAATCGTGCCCACCAAAATGCGATAAGGGTCGTGCGTTTGGGCCGCAATCAGGTCCATAATCGGCGCCTGCACCTCCGAATAGGCCTTGGAGAGGCGTTGATGAATCACCTCATAATCGGCCTCGGTGTAACGCGTTGCAGACGACGATTTCCGGCTCATGGTTACGATTCCAATAAGAAAGCGGCGATATCTTCAAGGGCTCGCGCACGGAACGCGGCACCTTCAGGACGCGACAAGAAGATGTGCCCTGCGCCTTCGTAAACGAGTTGGCGCGCCCCAAAGCGGTAGGCAAAGGCATTTTGTTGGTCGGCCAAGATGTCATCCTGCGCCGTAATCAGTAGCGTTTGCGGAATAAAGGAGAGTTGCTCCAAGGGCGAGGCGGCGTAACGCATCTCGTGGTCGGGGCAATAGGCGTCGTAAAAGTAATCCATCAAACGCGGCGACAGCGGCCAACGTTTTTGATAAGCCGCCCACGAACCGCTGTCACGCACGGGCAACAAGGTCGTCACCGCGTAGACAAAGACCGCCTTTTGCGGTTGGCCCGAGGGCAAGGTGCAGAGTGCCAAGTGCGCACCAGCAGAGTCGCCGCCCATGAAGACGGGCAACGTTTCGGTTTGCAACGTGTGACGCCAAAAGTCCACGCACCACGCATTGGATTTGGGATAGGCAAACTCACGCGCCAAGGGATAGTCAGGCATGACCACCGACATCGCAAGGCGTTCGGCCAAATCGCGTCCCCATAGCAAGGCATCTTCACCGAGTTCAATCATCCAACCGCCGCCATGAAACCACACGAGCACCCCTTTGGCTTCGGGATGCTCAAAGCGTACCACGCGTCTTTCGGCAAAGGTGCTTTCAACCACGGTCGTCATCATGGGATACCTGCGAGCTTATGGGTTTGTAAAGAGAGTCGCCACGGCGATGAAAGGGGCGCGGCATTGAGTTCGCCCAAGAGGGCAATGGCGGGATGAACCTGTAAGACGCCCTGCACATCGCACGGCGAAAGGTAGTAATCTTCGGCGACCACGGCCTCACGCACCGCGCGACACCAAGTTGCAGTCACGCCCTCTGCCACCACCAAACGCACTTCATTGGCGCGGGTAATCACGAGGGGCGCATCCACTTTGGGCGAGGTGGCGATGTAGTCCAAACACGCACGCAGTCCATCCGAGGGTTCAATCGTGCCGTTGGTCTCCACGCCCAACCAATAACCCGCGTTCTTCAGTTGGCGCGCCAAGGCTTCCAAGCCGCGCTGCAACAACGGTTCGCCGCCCGTAAAGATGACATTCTTAATGCCAAAGTCGGCGATTCGCGCAAGCAACGCCTCCTCTTTCAAGTGGACTTTGGGCGAGAAATCGGTGTCACACCACGGGCATTGCAAGTTGCACCCCGCAAAGCGAACGAAGACGCACGGTTTTCCCGTGTTGCGTCCCTCCCCTTGAAGGGTGGCAAAGATCTCATGCAAGGCGTAGAGCATTAGGCTTCCGTCTGACCCGAACGTGCGCGGATCCAAGGTTGAATCTTCGACAATTCGTTGCGCCACTGAACAGGATCTTCGCGCAACTGTAAGAATTCGTTGTAGAGCGCCAAGAAGGCATCCACGTAAAAGGCGGCGCGATCCAAACGTTCGTCTGCCGTGAGTTTACGCTTGCTGTCGCCCGCATCGGCTTCAGGAGCAGGCGCGCCCGGGGCGTTCATCGAGGGCATTTCCGAGAAGGCGTCGCTCTCCTTGGCCTTCTTGGGCGGGTCGCACTTGAGCGAACGGAAGGCAAAGTCGTAACCATCCACCGTCGCACTCACGATCCAGTCATTGCGCGTCAAGGTCAACTTCGCACGGCGCAACTTCTTGCCATTCCACAACGCGATACCAAATTCAGGCGTGTCCAACGGCGTACCATTGCGCAACACCGTCTCATGGCAACCGGGAGCATCGTCACCCGAGAACATCAAGGGGCCTTCAAACATCATCTGGCAACGTTCGCCATTCAGTTCAAAAGAATCGTTTTCCTTTTCCCAACGGTAGAAGAGCCAGGTCAAGAATTCGGTGCCCAAACGCACTTCTGGCGGCACACCCACGGCTTCATTGGGCGTAAAATTCATCAATTCCACGCTATTGGTGTCCACGCCACGCAACCGCAAGGCCGCGCTATCAGGACCGCACAACACCGGCATGCAACCGGTGGTCTCGCGGAAGAAGGGGCACAACACCTGCATCGAGGCATCATTCATCGCGCCTGCCAAGAGGCGTTCCTGACGCAAGTCAATCGCACATTCCATCGAACCGAAGGAGGGCTGAGCGCCGTTCAAGAGATCTTCCGTAACGCGTTCCTTCACCTCTTGGCGAACGGCGCGCGGCAAATTGTCCCAACCGCGAGCCTTACGTTCCACCTCGAGTTCGGCCAACAAGGTCGCACGCAACAAGCTCGGCGGGATCTTCTTCTGTGCCGTCACGTGGGCAAACCACAACCAGTCGCCGCGCCAGCAGTGTTCTTCTGTCAATTCTGCATCCAACGCGTGGCTTGGGCCGGCCCAACCGTGCAAGGGCTGTTCGCCCACCAAGGTGGAGATCGGCGGCAAGACGCGCTTGGCAAAGAGTTCCATGTCTGGCGGCGTAAAGGCCTTCACCAGATAGAACGCATGAAAGGTCATCGACCCAGATTCAAATCCCATGGTTAATTACTCCTCAATCGTTGCGGTCATCTTTTCGCGCAACCGAACCAAATGAATCGTCGCTTCATAGAGCAAGCACATCGGTACTGCCATCAATATCTGCGACAACGGATCGGGCGGTGTCAGGAACATCGCCACCGTAAAAATCAAAACAATCGCAATCCCTCGGCGTGCCTTCAAGGCATCTGCCGTGAGCAAACCTAACCACCCCAACACCAAGAGAATCAACGGAAACTGGAAGGCCAACCCAAAGGCCAAGAGTATCTTGAGCACAAAGCCAATGTATGCTTCGGCTTGCAAGATGGTCACAGGCACATTCATCCACGTATTAATGGCCATCAAGGCGTCCAACGCCAACTGCAAGGTAAAGTTAAAACAGAGCCACACACCGCCCGTAAAGAGCGTCACACCCGCAACCAAGGTGGCCAACACAATATTCCGTTCGTGACGGCGCAACCCAGGAAAGACAAATTGGAAGATAAAGTAGAGCAATGCAGGCAAGGAGACAATCGTGCCGCCCCACAACATTGTGGTCATAAAGAGCGAAAAGCCAACGCCAATCTCCAACCCCTGAACCGAGATCCCCTGCTCTTGCAACCCCGACGCCACCACAGGCGTTTGCAACAATTCAATCACCCACGGCGCAAAGGGTGCCACCACCACCATCGCCAACACCCACGCCACGGCGCCACGAATGATGCAATCGCGCAAATCAATGAAATGTTCGATAAAGGGGCGCGGCACATCGCGGGCCTCATCTTGCGCACGATCTTCCTCGGTGGAGGTAAAGAACCGTTTGAAGGCGGAGGCGAAGCGCATCTGCAAACGCGACTGAGGCGTGGCCATTAGGCGTCACCTCCAGCAGCGGGCGCGGTGGCCGTGGCCGACTGAACCGTTGCAACGGATTCCGCTGGCGGCGCAACGTCAGGGGTTTGCGCGGCCACGTCAGGATCAGACGCAGGAGTGGGTTCGGGCGGAAGGCCACCCGGCACAGGCGGCGTATCCCACAAATCATCGGGAGAGGCAATTGGGGGTTCGGCAGGAATCCCCATCAAATCCGCCAAATCGGCATCCGCAGGGGGCATCACCTCGTTCAACTCATCGGGCACCAATTGGTCCACATTGGAGACGGCGCGATTCAAGGTATCATCGACCACGCGGTCCATCGTCATGAGTTCGCGCTTGAATTCCTCACTCGCGCGTTTGAAGAGTCCCACCCAATGCCCCAACTTGCGTGCCGTCTCGGGGAGGCGTTTCGGCCCCAACACCACAACGGCAACAAGCAGAATCACAAGGATTTCAGGAAATGAGAGCATAGCAGATAGCCTTAGTGACAAGAAACGCTGCGCAGCATCCGCTTCAATCAGAAGCGACCCGCGCAGCGATTATTGGCGTGTGTCCCCACGCGCCGCAGGATGTCCTTACTTATAAGGAACGAATTCTGCGCGGCGGTTCAAGCGGTAAGCCGACTCATCCGCACCAGCCACCACCGGCTTGTCTTCGCCGAAGGCACGCGTCTGGATACGATTTTCAGCCACACCGAGCTGGACCATGTAGTCACGCACACCGATAGCACGCTGTTCAGAGAGCGAGAGGTTGTACTCGTTCGAACCGCGTTCGTCGCAGTGACCTTCGATGATCATGACGTGCTTGGGGTTGTTGAAGAGATACTGAGCCGCAGCTTCAGCCTTGGCGAGTTCTTCTGCCGGCAACACGTAGGAGTCAAAGGAGAAGAGCAACGCTTCCAAACCCGAATCGGTCACGCGGGTGTAGAGATCTTCAAACTTGCCGTTGTCATAAGCACCAGCATTCGGATCGTTGGGGTCATAACCGTTCAAAGACGGATCATTCGGATCGATTGCAGCACCGTCGCCGGCATATGCAGCACCATCACCCATACCGTTACCGGTCGACTTCGTAGCGCAACCAGTGAAAAACAGTGCCGTTGCAGCAATCAGGGTCAGGAAAAAAGAAGTACGCATATCAGTAGTTCCTATGGTTGGTTTTGACTTATCGGCTCCAGGCGGGGTTTAACCACGTCCCCTTCCCAGAGAAAGGTTTGTAAGGTGCTTCGCCCTTTTCAGCGGCGTCCAACACCCACAGCGAGGTCTCCTTGCCCTGCTTCCGAGCGGCCACCACGTGGCGACCATCAGGAGCCCAAGAGGGAGACTCATATTGTTCGTTAACTGGTGTCAAGTAACGAAGCGAGGATTCGCCCACATCCGGATTCATGAGCGCAATGCGATAGGGTGCGCCACGACGCGTGGCAAAGACAATCCCATGCTTGCTCCAATCCGGCTGCACGCTTTCGCCACCCTTCAGGGTTAAACGACGACTCTGTGCCGTGGCGACATCGACGATGTACAGTTGCGGCGACCCGGATGCGTCCGAGACGTAACAGATGCGTTTCCCATCGGGCGACCAACACGGGCTAGCTTCTGCCGCCAACTTCGTGCGGGTCAAACGCACCAGCTTCTTCGTCACGACATTCATCACATAGAGCTCAGGATTGCCCTGGTGTGACAAGATAATCGCGACCTGATTGGGATCCTTGGGCGAAGGCACGGCACCCGTGCTCAACCCCTTAAAGCTTGCCAAGCGTTCCACCGAGCCCGTTTTCACGTCGGCTTTGAACACGGCTGCATAGCCCAATCGATAACTGGTGAAATAGAGCGTGCGACCATCGGTTCCCCAACGCGGCCCCACAATCGGCGAACTGTCCGAGGTGATCCGCTTGAGGTTTTGACCGTCATAGTCACAAATGTAAAGATCTTGGATGGCCTGACCCGTGCGCGTCTTACCCGACTGGTAGACCATAGCAAACTGGCTCTGCGCGATGCCGCGTTCGCCCGTCGTTGCATTCACAATCGCATCAGCCAATTCATGGGCGTGACGACGTGCAGAGGCCGTATCCACCGCCGCGCGATTCCATGCAAAACGCTTCCCCGGCCAAGCCACCGTAAGCGCTTCCGTGACGCCCGAAGCGCCCGAGAGCGAACCCGTGACCTTCACTTGACCCGCCTGGGCAAAACGGTACCAACCGCTACGGAAGAGGTCATTTTGCAACGTTTTATAAAACGTCTGACCAGCCGCACCCGAGGCATTAACCCCCGACAGCGACAACGATTGACGCGCCACGCCCTTGACGTTCACATCAATCACAGGGGCTTCTGCCGCAACGCTCATCGGCGCCATTGCCGTCAGCAAGCAACATCCAATAAAAAGAAAAGAAAAATTACGCAACTTCATAATCGCCTCTCATTATAGCACAAGCCACCCCAAAAAGCACTTTTAATCAAAGTACTTTTGTTGAAAGCGGCGACGTCCCACCACCGCGGGCAGAAGCGGAAATCAATAACTCTGCTGTTGGCCTTCAACGGCAGAGAGCAGAATGGCGCCACCCAAAACCAACATCGGCGGAATGGGCGAACCCGCATAAATCGTCGTGCGCTGTTTCTGGATAAAGGGGTTAAAGCAACGTTCGTAACGCGCATAGTACTGCCCTTCAGCCGAGAGCAAATTGAACTTCTGCGGGATCAGGGTGCAGATAAAACGGCGCACCAAGGCGAGGAATAAGCTCTCCTCTTGCAAGATTGCCACTTCGCGTCCTTCACCATCTTCCACCACCCACGTGTCCCGCATTAAGGACTTCCATCCCTTGCGTTTCCACGTGCCGAGGCGAACCCCTGCGCGGTCAAAGACATCATATGCCGCGCTAAAATCAATGATGTTACGTGCCTGAATCAACAAGAAGGGTTCCGTCGCGCTTTCATCCGTGAAGACGCGAATGTCTTCCTTCAACTTAAACGCCTTCTGTTTGGAGAAGCCAATCTGGCGTCCCGCGGCATCATAAATGTCAAACTTTGCCCCAAAGAGCGTCCAAAAACGACGACGAATCAAATAGTTGTAGGTTGCCATACCAACATTCCTCCTAAACGCATTAGGCCAACAAAAGAAGCGATAAGATAAGGCCGGGCATCAACAGGAGTCCCCACACCAAAACGCGCCACCACTCTGGACGTGCGATCGCGACACCCTTGGAAAAGAGTCGATGCAGAATTGCCAATAAAGGGAACTGAAAGACATAGCACCCCAATACGCGCAGAATCGGAATGAGATAAGCCATCGGGCACTGTTCATTCGAATACAGATAGGAAAGTGCAACCATGACATACCAAAAAAGCCCCTCTATAATGCCTACTAAGAGGGCTTTTTCAGCAAACAACCATCGCCGAAGGGCCAAACTGACCGCAAAGGGCACCAAAACATAATCTACATAGAAGAGAATGAGCAGGACCCCTTGCCCCCAGAATTCCAACCTTTCAACAAAGAACTCATCACCAGCAATCCGATGTTGCAGATAAAGTGTAATCCAGTACGCGACTGCGGCGAGTACATACAGGAGCGCCACGCTCCAAAGAATTTTCGGTGCGTGACGCAAAAGGGTTTGACGAATGGTTGCCATAATCATTTACTCCACAAGACCGCGGAGGGTGTCAATGGCGCGAACGATGGGTTTGTCGCCGCAACCATTGGCCGCCTTTTGGAGGTAACCGAGTTCTTCGCGGAAGGCTTCCTTCCCTGCCCCACTGTGGTCGCGCAGATACTGGATTGAGATGTCCGCGCAGGTCAAGAAGAACCACGGCGACTGGTTCACATGGATTACCGGCACGCCTTGGTAGGTGGCGTCACCCTTCAAGACCTTGGCAATGTTTCCACGTGCCGTCTTAGCACCCG
>JAFYMU010000071.1 GCA_017548245.1 Kiritimatiellia bacterium
ACCCGCCTCAAGGCAATAAAAAAACCTGCATCCGTTCGTTCAGATGCAGGTTTTTTGTTGGTCTGTCGTAAGGTTTAAGGAACAGGGATCGCGTCCTCAATGTAGAGCTTCCATTCGCCCATGCGCAATTTGTCGCGCGCCACCGTAAAGAAGAGACGCAACCGCATCCCAGGCGTCCACGATGCTGCACGATGCGCCGCGCCGAACCAAAAGGCCTCATAGGTTCGCCGATCGGACGTTGAGACCGAACCCAAACTGAGACGCAGATGAGTCTTGTCGGCACCAATCACCTTCGCCTCCTTGAGCATGAAGTGTTTGGCAAAACACGGCCGCGGATTCCCCGTACCAAAGGGTTCGAGCTTCTCCAAATCCTTGCAGAAGAGCTCATCAATTGCCTCTGCCAAATCCTCTTCGTAGACTTTGACATCTGCTTCGTTGCCACCCTCGGAAAAGGCCTGCGGGAGGCGTTCGCAAAAGGCTTCAAAGGCGCCTGGCTTCAAGGCGAAACCTGCCGCAGCGGCATGGCCGCCATAGTGTTCGCAAAGGTCCGCAATCGTATCCAACGCCTCCACGGCGTGCCACGAACCCTTCGAACGCATTGAGCCGCTCGCGCTGCCATCGGGTTTGATGCAACAGACCACCGCCGGCAAGTGATACGCGTCCGACAAACGTGCGGCCACGATCCCCAAGACGCCCGACTCAAAGCCCTCCTCACGCGTGCCGGCGGCGATTACGAGATTGCCCCTCGGTTGCAACTGTTGGGCCTCGACCACCTCGCGTAAGCGTTGTTCAATCAGACGACGTTCCTTATTCGCCTCCACCAACGCCAGAGCCGCGCACGAACAATCGATCGTTTCCGCCTCACCGCGTTTGCACTCCATGCCCGAGCGCTTCACATTCAACAAATCATACGCCAAGTCGCAACGTCCAATGCGGCTCGCCGCGTTAATGCACGGCACCAGACCAAAGGCAATCGTATCCACAGGCGGCAAGGGCGGCAAACTCAATCCATTCAATGTCTTGGAACGTTGGTGACGCAAATCCAATTTCTGCGCCTTTGCCAAGGCCGCTAAACCGGGATTACCACGTTCGGGGTCGGCCAGAATCCAAAGTCCCTTCGTGACGAGCGAACGGTTCTCTCCGCTCAATGTCATCACGTCAGCAATCGTTGCCACCGCCACCAAATCGAGAAACGCACGCGCATCAATGCCTTTCATGCCCTCCAACACCACGCGCATCAAGGTAAAGGCCGTCGCGCAACCACACATGCCTTCCGCACCCTTGGGCGCCTGAATGCGCGGATTAACCACCGCCAACGCGGGCGGCAAGACCTCGGGCACCACATGGTGGTCGGTCACAATTACCTCAATTCCACGCGCATTCAGATCGGCTACCTCAGCAACCGAGGAGATACCACAGTCCACGGTGATGAGCAATTTCGGGAAGGGCAACTGCGCCAAACAACGCTCAATCGCCTTGGGGGTGAGCCCGTACCCTTCGGTTTCACGATCGGGAATAAAGGGTTTGACGTTCGCGCCGCACTGCGTTAGGATTTGCACCATCAGCGTCGTCGCCGTAATGCCATCGGTATCGTAGTCTCCGAAGATGGTAATCGGCTCTTTGCGTTCAATCGCCTGACGGATGCGTTGCGCCGCGATTGCAACATCATGCAGTTCCAACGGATTGCAGAGGGGTTCGCGCAACGCATTAAACCACGCGGACACCTCGCCAGCTGAGGGAATGCGACGAGCGGCGATACGGGCGACCGCGGGGTGAATGGTTTGCGTGGCCAAGATGGCCTCCAAGACCGCTTGCGGCGGCGTTGGGGCGGCTTGCCAATGAATAGAAGGGGTTCGTGCGGGGGCAGACATCACAATCCATTTCGTCAATAGAATTAAAGCGCGGCGGCATCAAAGGGGTTGGGGAAGAGATCGCCAAAGCGAACGACTTGCGTCTCCTCGCCCTTGGGCGTGGTAAGGGCAATGGGTAAATCGGCATCGCAAAACTCCGCAATCACCTGCCGACAGGCACCACAGGGCGTCACCCGTTCGGGCGCGCACAAAGCCAAGGCCGTAAAGCGGCGAACCCCTTGCGAAAGGGCGTTGAACAAGGCGATGCGTTCAGCACAGACCGTCAAGCCGTAGGAGACATTCTCCACGTTGCAACCCGTGTAAATGGTTCCGGCCTCATCCATCACCGCCGCCCCAACGCAAAACTTGGAGTACGGAGCGTAGGCCTTTTGGGCCGCTTCACGAGCCGCAATAATCAGTGCTTCAGGAACCATTTCGTGGGCCTCCCTTGGGGTTATTCGTGGCGCAGCGCGTCAATGGGGTTCAAACGGCTCGCACGCCACGCGGGATAGAATCCGAAGATGACGCCAATCGCCGCCGAGATGCCTGCTGAGAGCACGATAGCGTTGAGCGAGACGCAGACGGGCCAATGTAAGACATGGGCAATCACCATCGAGGCACAACGCCCCACCGCAATGCCCACAATACCGCCCAACAAGCAGAGCAACACCGATTCAATCAAGAACTGCGACAAGATGCGTGCTCCACGTGCACCGACCGCCATGCGCAACCCAATCTCGCGGGTACGTTCGGTCACACTCACAAGCATGATATTCATGATACCCACGCCACCAACGACCAACGAGAGCAAGGCCACAATCAAGAGCAAGGTCGTCATCAAACCGCTCGTGGAGGTCATCGTCTTCAACATTTCCGACATATCACGCACGCTAAAATCGTTGGGCATGCCAGGCTGAATGCGATGGCGACGACGCAAGACCTCCGTAATCTGACGAATCGCATCGGGCACCTGTTCGGGCGACTTCGCAGAGGCGGTAATCTGATCAATGTTGTTAAAGCGTACGGGCAACGGATAGTTTTGCGCCTGCACACTATCACGTGCGGGATAAATCGAGATGGTACGTTCGGGATAGACGCTACTCGTTGAGGAGGTGGTCGAGGTCGTGGAGGACGATGCCGTTGCCCCAGTTGCAGAGGAACCCGAGCGCGATAAACGGTTCCGCATCGTGCGCCACGGCACAATCACCGTATCATCCTGGTCCATGCCCATCATATTCGCGCCCTTCTTGGGCAGCACCCCAATCACGCGGAAGAGCACACTGTTCAGACGCAAGTCGCGCCCCAC
>JAFYMU010000072.1 GCA_017548245.1 Kiritimatiellia bacterium
AACTCGCCTTCTTGAATGGCGGCGTGCGCATTACGTTGACCGACGAATTCTCGGCCAACAAGCACAAGGAAACCTTCTACTACGAAGGCGGTATCCGTCAGTACGTGGAGCACATCAACGCCAGCAAGACGCCGCTCCACGATGTCATTTTCATCTCGGGCACGGGCACCAATCGCCACGGCGAAATTGCCGTTGAAGTGGCCATGCAGTACACGGACGTCTACTCGACCATCGAGTGCTCCTACTGTAACAACATCAACACCATCGAAGGCGGCACCCACCTCACCGGTTTGCGTACCGCACTCACCTCCACGGTGAACAAGTACATTGCCGAAAACAAGTTGGGCAAGAAGGCTGACACCGTATTGACGGGTGATGATATCCGCGAAGGCCTCACGGTTGTTGTTTCGGTAAAGATCCCGCAGCCCCAGTTCGAAGGTCAGACCAAGACGAAGCTCGGTTCGGACGTGTCGGGTTTGGTGCAGTCCATCGTGTCGGGCAAGTTGGCGGACTTCTTCGCCGAAAATCCTGCCGTTGCGCGTCGCATCATTGAAAAGGCCATCTTGGCCTCTCAGGCACGCGAAGCCGCACGTAAGGCCCGTGAAACGATTCACAAGAAGGGCGTTCTTGAAGGCGGTGGTTTGCCAGGTAAGTTGGCCGACTGCTCGAGCCGTGACCCTGCAGAGAGCGAACTCTTCCTCGTCGAAGGTGACTCGGCAGGTGGTTCTGCCAAGGAAGGTCGCAACCGTCACATCCAGGCTATCTTGCCCTTGCGCGGTAAGGTGTTGAACGTCGAAAAGGCCCGTTTGGACAAGATGTTGGACAACGCCGAAATTCGTTCGCTCTTTACGGCCATCGGCGGTGGTTTTGCTACGGGTGAGTTTGATCTCTCCAAGGTACGTTACCACAAGATCATTATCATGACCGATGCTGACGTGGACGGCGCCCACATCCGCACCCTGCTCTTGACCTTCTTCTATCGCAAGATGCCGCAGTTGATTGAAAACGGCTTCGTCTACTTGGCACAGCCGCCGCTCTACCAGATCAAGCGTGGCAAGAAGGTGGAATACGTGGCCAACGATGAAGCGTTGGAACGCCGCCTCCTCTTGGGTTGCGACAACTTGAGCTTCGTGCGCCCGGATGGTTCGACGATTTACCTCGAACAGTTCACCGAACTCTTGGACAAGGCCCTCGAGATTGAGTCCACCGTCAACAGCATCCGTCTGCGCGGCGTGAACACCACGGACTATCTCGCCACCTACAACGCTGAGACCGACACCTTCGCACGTTACATGGCGGTGATTGGCAACGGCAACGACGCCACCTTCACCTTCCCGCACGATGACATGGCCTTGGCTGACGCACGCGCAGCAGGCGAAAAGATTGTCGGTTCGAGCATCGATTTGTCGCTCTATCGCGTATCGGAGTACGCACCCAACCAGTCGGTCGCCTTCCAGTGGATGGAGGTCTTCCGTTCGCAGCGTTTGCGCGACCAGTTCCGCGCCTTGGCGGCATTGAACTTGGGCTTTGGTCCCGCCTCCTACTATGGCGATGGCACAACCGCATTAGGCGAATTGCGCGATGGCGCACGTGCCCCTGTGACCATTACGTCGCTTGAACAATTGATTGCAGAAGTCCGTCAGCGTAGCCGTCGTGGCGTTGAAATTCAGCGTTACAAAGGTCTCGGTGAAATGGACGCCAAGCAGCTCTTCGAAACCACCATGGATCCGGCCACGCGTCGTATGCTCCAGGTCAAGATTGAAGACGCAAGTGAGGCTGATACCACCTTTAGTCTCTTGATGGGTGAAGACGTGGAACCGCGTCGTAAGTTCATCGAAGACAATGCTCTGAATGTCAAAAACCTTGACTTCTGATAATTCCATTGACAGTTTTCAGAAACTTTTTTATACTCTTCTTAATTTCCTAAGGAGTTCGCAGTTATGCCGAGTATTACAATTCTGAATGGTGAAGAAACGGGTCGCACCTATGAGTGGAGTGCAGGCACCGGCATTCGCGTGGGTCGCAACGCCGCTAACGACTTTGTGATTACCAATGCATCCGTCTCTGGTGAGCATTGCATTATCGAACCGTGCGAAGGCGGTTGGCGCATCAAGGACAACGATTCGACCAATGGTACGCGTTTGAATGACCAGCCCATCACGATGGCAATGTTGCATCGTAATGACGTGATTAAGTTCGGCGATATCGTGGCTTCGATTCGCGGCGAAGATGTGCCGGAAGCCGAATCGAATGTGGAAAGCGTTGAATCGATTCCGCGCACCACCATTGTGATGCGTCCGTCTGATGCAGCGACGCGTCCGGTTGATGGCTTTACGAAGAAGTCTGAAAGCAAGAAGCTCTTCAACGTCATTATCGTTTGCGCCGTGATTGCAATTGTCGTCTTGGCAGTGATGCTCTTGATGAAGACGAGTGGCAATGCTTAACCTTCGTAGAGGGTTCACCCTCATCGAGTTGCTGATTGTAATGGCCATCCTCGGAGTGATGATGGCCATTATTGTGATGTCTGCAGGGATGGTCACCGCCACCCAAGTGGCAATGGCATCCAAAGATACCTTGCGCCTCATGCGTTATGCACGCAATATGGCATTGCAAACGCAGCAACCCGTTACGTTAACCTTTGCGCCAGGCACCATCACCCTTGACACACCCTTTGACCGCGAGGCCACGGCCGCGCCCACAACGTCCTTAGAAGACGAAGCGGATGCGTCACGCACCAAACAACAAAGCGCCTCCGA
>JAFYMU010000073.1 GCA_017548245.1 Kiritimatiellia bacterium
CATCTTCTGAGAAAGAGTCCGAACCCACTTCTCCGCAAATAAAATTAGCAGGATCAACCATCGTTGAAAGGTCGCGCGTGAGCGAACCCGCCACCGCGCGAATCATGCTCTGTTCATCGGCGCGACGCAAGCCCAACGACCATGCCAGACCGGTCTGCTGGAAGATATTTGCCACACTCAAGACAATGACCGAGAGGATGGTCATTGCCACCAAGACTTCAATCAACGAGAAGCCGCGCTTCAACGTCTGCACGCGAGCCTTCTGTTTACCTTGTTGAAACCACTTCATCTGTCCATCCCCTCTTTAACGATTTTCAAGGATGACACGCACCACATACATCGGGGCCGTCTTCAAGGCGCGCTTGTTCTGTTTGGCATTCTCTGCCGTCACCTGAACGCCCACCTGTGCCACACGCTTCGAACCCAAATTGGATGCGGAGCCCTCACCCCAATCGGGGTCATCAATCACCCACGCGCGATAAAAGACGCCCGATTCATCCTCTTCGGCATTCTCGGTTTCTGCATCGCCTGCGTCACTCATCACCGTAAAGTTGAAGGGCGCGCCCTGCAACGCGTTCTGCAAATCACCCACATCCTTCACATGTTCCGTGTCAGAAGCAGCGATACGAGCGGCATTAATGAAGCGTTCGGCAAAGGCCGCCACGCGCATTTCGTTACGCGCCGCGAGGCTTTCACGCAAACCCAAAGGGAAGAGGCCCAACAAGGCCAGTGCGCCACCTGCCAACACGAAGATGGCCATATTGACTTCAATCAAAGAGAAGCCGTCACGCAACCGTTTTAAAGAGATACGTTTCATCACTCAAATCTCACTTCTTTGTGATATCGCCTTGCTGCGAAATCGACACCGTAAAGGTGGCATTATCGGCATTCTTCGAAACCGAGTGCTTGGCATTCACCGAGGTATCCGAACCCGTTTCCAAGCGACCATCGGCCGTAAAGATGAAGACGGCACGATCATTGTCAAAGCAGTAATCCTTCGGCAACGAATAGGTCTGCGTTGTACGGATGCCTAGCGGGAAGGCCTTGGATTCCCCCGAACTCTTACGCAACGTTGCCACCCAAAGGTTGGAATCGCTGATGTTAATCGACTGCGACTGACCGCCCACCGTGTATTCCAACTGCACGCTCGTCACGCTCTCAGAGTCACGATCGTTGTCTTCATCGGTCTGCGTGGCATCATTGGCCACATCTTCCACGCGCATAAAGCCCTTGTCGGGGTCCTTAATGTTGATCAAACGCGCATTCTTGGTAAGCAAAGCAAAGGCTTCACGTTGCAAACCAAAGGGTGCCGCCAACTTCGTGCCGCTCGGCCACACATTGCCCACGTATTCAAACATGGCATAACGGCCTTGCTTACCGCCCGAAATCTGCTGATTACCCACCGTAATCTTGGTGTCCGCATTCCAACAAACGACCACGTGCGTCTTACCCAAGATGCTCGCCTGCTGACGCGCCATACGCAAGACATCGCAGAATTGATAACGGCTCTTCGTAATATTGTCACGACGCGAGGCCCCAAAGAACGAGGTCGCCGCCAACGTCATCAACAACGCCGCAATGCCCATCACCACGAGCAATTCAATCAACGTAAAACCCGATCGTTGCACGGCGTTTCCACACCGCTGCTCATCGGTTCGCTTTTGGAAAGTCCACATACGCTGCCATTCCCTCTTTGAAATTCGGTTCATCGGCGCCAACGTCACGCATCCGTGACGCTTAGTTCAACTTGATGACGCTGTTGAAGTCACCTTCACCAGCCACAGAGACCTTGTAGTCGTCCAAGTCAAAATCAAACGTAATCTTAATCGGCGCAAAGGCGCGCGCCTTGCTCATCGACTTGTGGCGATTGTTCGACGTCTTGGTCATCGTCACCGGGAAGCCAATCACATCCGAGGCCCCAATGCTACCACGGGCCAACACATCATCAAGCTTGCTCACGCGCTTGCCCTGGCAAACATACAACATCGAGGAGTCAGTGATGTACGCACGCTTAGCATCGTCACGCGCACCATTGGCCGTGCGGCCCAAGAGCAACATCATGACTTCAGCATTGGCCTCCTTCACGGAGTTACCATTGTTCACCGTACCAAAGGCCAACACGTTGTCGCTATTGGCATGGCCCGAGGGAATCGGATACTCGCCCGTTTCATTCTTGTACGCGGCAATGGCCGAATTCACCACACGTGCAAAGGACGAACGCTTCGTGCTTTCAGCACCGCTCAACGTCTTCGACACGCCAATGGCACCCAAGCCGACCAAGGTCGCCAAGATGACCACCACGACCATCAATTCAATTAAGGTAAAGCCCTGCTTCAAAAAACGATTCATTGTCAAATTCCCTCTACTCTACCGTTTTTACCAACTCTGTGCGTAGGTGTCGCCATCCTTCTGGGCCTCTTCATCTTCAGGCCAGCACCACACCGCAGCATCACCACGAATCGTGCGACCACGGAGCAACGCCGCGGGCATGCCATCTGCACCATCCAACACGCCGTCTTCATTCACGTCCAAGACGAAGTGATAGAGGTGGTCGGTCACCTGCGAACCCGAACGGCCATTGTCAAAACGCTTCTTACCAATCGGATCGAGCAAGCCATACTTCAATTCCGCTTCGTTTTCCTTGTTGCGCTTGAGACCACGGTTTTCAGAATCTTCATCGATATAGAGCACGTCCAAGAGCTTGGCCTTACACAAGACAAGGCACATGTCCGTGTCCATCTTCTTCACGCCACTGCTATCCAAACCGTAAACATCCGGCCAAAAACCCGTTTCACGGTGGAAATTCGTCCATGCCGTCTTAATCTGCGCGCACACATCGGTCGCATTTTTCTTGCGAGCCTGTTCGATAAAGTGCTGATAACCACCAAAAGAAGCGCCGCCGAGAATACCAATAATGGCAATCACCACGAGCAATTCAATCAACGTAAAACCGCGTTTCATCTGCTTCGACATCATCGTTACCTCACGCTTGCGTCACAACCTTATTCATCATCATCTTCATCCACCGCAGCGCCACCGCTCACGATGTCATCAGCCGTGCCAAAGCGACCGTCTGGGCCAGCCGAGACGATTTCGCCTGCACCGCCTTCATTACGATACTTCAAGCCACGGCCCCAGCCATCGGCCTCTGCACCGGCCGAATAACGTGCCACATCGCACTGTTCGCAACCAAAGACATTTTCAAAGACCAAGCCCTGATTCTTCAAACGGCGCCACGAACGGTTAATCGTCTGCAAGTTCAAGTCCACCGCTTCATAAGCGCGCGTCTTATCCAAGGTATTACCGCTACGCGTGCCACGCAATTCCTTCGACCACACCGAATTCTTCGAGGGCTTCTTGAACTGCGACTCGTAGTAGTCTTCCATGTTCGTGCCAGCGGTCGACGACGCAATCGTCGTTGCACGCGGGATGAAGTGCGACACCAAACCAAAGGCCACGCCATCATTTGCACACGCGCTACCTTCGCTGTACTGAACGCGTTCCGCGCCGCACACGTCACACGATGCACTGTTCACCAAGAAGGTGAAGTTGAGACTCGAATAACCCTCGTCATCGGCATCCGTTACCAACGGATATTCGCCATAAATGGCCTTGTACTCATTCAACAAGGTCGCAATCGCATGCACCTGCGAAATGGTCTTTGCCTCTGCCGACTTCGTATTGGCCGAACGCGTCATCATGAAGATACCACCGGCCAAAATGCCGATAATCACAATCACGACCAACAATTCAACCAACGTAAACCCGCGCTTCAGGGCCTTCTTCAACATCTTTTCTTGCATCGCGCACTCCCGTTTTTTTCAGGACTCAAAACCGCGTGTGGTGCACGGTTGCCCGCGCCACCACACGCACCACGCAAGGGTTTACGAACCCTGCTGACCGATTGTGCCGATAATCGAGATCAACGGCATGAACATCGCGATCACGATACCACCGACCACCACGGCCAAGAAGATAATCATGATCGGTTCGATAATCGACGTCATGGCCGCCACTGCGTTATCCACTTCGTCATCGTAGGTATTCGCCACGCGAATCAACATTTCAGGCAAGGCACCCGTTTCTTCACCCACTTCCACCATGGAGACCACCATGGGCGGGAAGACGCCACTTGCGCCGAGCGGTGCGGTCATGCCTTCACCTTCCTTCACGCTGTCATGCACCGACTGCAATGCCTTGGCAATCACCTGGTTACCCGTCGTATCCTTCACGATGCCGAGTGCCTGCAACACCGGCACACCCGAACTCAACAGCGTGCCGAGCGTACGCGTCAAACGCGCCACCACCGTCTTCTGCGTCAACGGACCAAAGCCCGGCGCCTTCAAGGCAATCACATCGCTCAAGTAAGAGCCCATCGGCGTCTTCTTGAAGATCTTGATACCCACGACCAACGCAAACACGATGGCCAAGCCGAACGGCCAGTATTCCTGCACCCACTCCGAGAGGTCAATCACGAACTGCGTGAGCGCCGGCATGCCTTCGCCACCCATCAAGTCATCGAAGATCTGCTGGAACTTCGGGATCACTGCGAGCATCAAGAAGACCACGATACCCACAGCCGCCGTCAAGACCACGATCGGGTACGTCATGGCACCCTTCACCTTGTTCTTGATCTTTTCAGCCTTTTCCATGAACTCTGCCAAACGGTTCAACACCGTTTCGAGCACACCACCCGCTTCACCAGCCTTCACCATGTTCACGTAAAGGTTATTGAAGATTTTGGGATAGTTCGCCAACGATTCCGAGAAGGTATTACCCGTCTCCACCGTCTCCAACATGCCCGCCAACGCGTCCTTCATCGCCTCATTCGTCGTCTGACGATGCAACACACGCAAACCACGGAGCAACGGCAAACCTGCGTCCACCAACGTTGCCAACTGACGCGTAAAGATCATCAAATCCTTCGTCTTCACGCCACCGCGCATAAACTTCGGCAACTTGATGTCGCCGCCGCCCTTTTTCTTCGGCTTTGCGGCAGCCGCGGGACGCGTTGCGGCCACATCCGGCGTATCTTCCTTCACCATACCGATTGCCTTCGGCGTGAGCTTCATCGCCCGGATCTTCTCGATTGCAGCGCCCTGGGAATCCGCCTCAACAGTGCTCAGCACCTCTTTACCCTGCGAATCCACCGCCTTGTATCTGAATTTAGCCATCGTTAACGTCCTCGTTTAAAAAATCGGGAGGGTTTAGCCCACTCCACATCTCACAACATATAATAGCACGTTTCGCCCATCTTTCAACACAACTCTGTAAAAAAAGGGTGCTTTGTGCATGGGTGTGGGTCAAATTTAGAGTCACAATATGCTCTGATCCCTTCTTTTTAGGCATTTACATCCACTTCCTTAACTGCATTTACCTTTTAACACTTTTCTAACATTCGCCTAATTTTTCCCTTACATTGATTTTTCATAATGTGCGGCGTTTCAGAACTTAAAAAGGAGAATCATGAAACGTTGTATGACAGTAGCGCTTGCGTATCTGATGGGCAATCTTTTATTGGCCAACAACGCAATGGCGCTCAATCCTGAAAACACGGGACTCAATATGAGCTTCGGTGGAGATGTTCGGTTACGTTATGACGCCACGAATAACATGCCCAATGAAAAGCATGGCGAGAAGGCGCACAGTGATTACCTGCGTTTGCGGACGCGTGTGTGGGGTAAGGCTGAAATGAATCAGGTGGAACTCTTCTTGCGCGTGG
>JAFYMU010000074.1 GCA_017548245.1 Kiritimatiellia bacterium
CGTTTGGCAATGCGGCACGGCACCTTTGCTTCGGGGATGCGGCACATGCGGGCGACTTGACGAACGATGAAGGCGTTGGCTTGATGCAAGAGCAAAAGGTCCAACGATTCGGGCGTCAAGCCGGCGGCTTTCATGACGCGCAAGATTTGTTCGGGCACCTGCGTAATGGTGAAGTTGAAGACCTCGGTGCCCGACATGGCAAAGGGTTTGCCATGCGGAATGGTGATGGCATCGGAGGAGGTGAGGCCTGATTCCAACTGCCATGGGTCCGCACCTTCGCGTCCAATGACGGCGGCAAAGCCTGCATCGCCAAAGAGCATCGCGGTGGCAATGTCCTCGGTGTCCACGCAACGCGTCAGCGTATCGCCACCCAAAATCAAGACATTCTGAATGGTTGGCGAGGCCAAAAGGTGGGCCGCCGTCTGCAACCCCGTTAAGAATCCGGCGCATCCTTGGTTGATATCCAAGGCCAAGAGATTGGTGGGCAAACCCAGACGTGCTTGCAAGCGTGCCGAGGTGGCGGGGGCAATGGCGTCGGGGGTTTGGGAGATAAAGAGGAGGACGCTCACCTCTTCGCGGCGAATGGTGCCCGCGGCAAAGAGTTTTTCCGCGGCGGCAACGGCTAAGTCCGAGGTGTTTTGCGTGGGGGCGGCCACGTGAACGGTGTCAATGCCGACGACGGTGCGGAAGCGTTCCACCTTATCTGCGCCGAAACGATCATAAAAGGCCTCCAACGGAAGGGTTCGCTCAGGAACCGCACAGGCGAGGGCTCGGATGGAAAGACCTTGGAAGCAATCAGCCACGGGGCGCCTCCAATGCGTTCATGAGGTCGCCAATCGTCTTCATCTGCACCATCTGCGTGGAGGTGAAGGCGGTGTTGAAGTGGCGCTCAATGGTGAGCAAGAGGGCCAAATGAGCCACGGAGTCCCAACCCGGCACATCGGCAAAGGCCGTCGCGGGGGTGAATTCAGGCATGGGCTGCTGCAGCACATCGGCAAAGAGGTTACGCAAGGTCTCGATCATGGCAAGGGGATTCCGTGTTGAGCATAGATGGCTTCGCAAAGGCTATTGCGGTCGGTCGCGCGATAGGCACCACGAATGGGGGCGACACCTTTCAAATGATTGAGAATGAGGGTCTCAACATCGCGATTGAAGACGCGGCAACTCATGACCCACGTCTCAATGACATTCTCTTCCAAGACGACCACGCTAATGGTGCCGAGGTTGCCATACTTATCGCGGAGGGAGTAGACCCAACCCGTGCGCTGGGCCAATTCGGCGGCGGTGTGACGGGTGCCGCGCATGTTAAAACGGTTGCAGCGTTGGGTCAACTGTGCGGCGCGTTCACAGTTGTCGGGGCCGAGGGGTTCGGCCGTCAAGACCTGTTCCAACGAGGCGATGTAGTCCGAACGTGACAACGACTGTGCGGCGGTTTCACGTAAAGCCTCAGCCTTAAAGGTTTGGGCACGCTGACAGTCATCGGCCGTAATACGCGGGGTCTCAAAGAGATTGGCGGCGGCCAAGAAGGGTGTTCGGCACGCTGGATCGTCAGGAATCTCGGGTACGCAGACTTGGGGGAGCGCCGCACGAACCTGTTCGCGCTGTTCCAAACGGTCGTCAATGAAGACGAGCGCATCGAGATTGACGTGGAGCTGGGCCGCAATGCGTTTTAACATCTCGGGCTTGGGATCCCAATTGATTTCGCAAGCTTGGAAATCCTCAAGGGTAAAGCCGAGGTCTGCTTTGGCGAACTGCGCCGCGACGGGTTCGCGGTCGTTGTGCGAGGCGATGGCGAGCAAGATACCACGCGAGGCCAAGGCGCGTAACCATTGACGATAGGTCTTGAAGCCTGGCGCATCGGGATTCACCGCATCGGCACCCGCTTCACCCATGATGCCACCCCAAAAGGTGTTGTCCAAGTCGGTGACTAAGACCTTGCGCAGGGTGCCGCGTAAGGCGCCAATAAGCGACAGCGTGGCGGTGGCCATCGCGGGATAGGTTTGGGGCGTCAAGGCGAGGGCCGCGGTTTCCCAAAGACGGGGATCAAATGTATTGGCGCGGCCACGTTGGCTCTGCAGCCAATCCAAGTCAATGAGGTGGAGATTGTGACGCTGCTCGGCGAGTTCGGCAAGGTGGAGATTGAACCGCAAGATGCGTTTACGCAGGCTGCCTTCTTGGGTGAGGGCACAACTGCCATAGGCGCCATCATCGCGCGAGACCATCGTATAGGCGATGAAGGTGTAGGGGAGCGCCAAGATGGGCTCAAGGGGTTCGGTCGGCGCATCGGTCAAGGCTTCGGCGCAACGCCAGAGGAGCACGACATCGGGTTGGAATTCGGCCAATTCGGCTTGCACCGCCAAGGGGGAGGTGAAGGCGTAGGGGCGAATCTCGCAGTGATCCGTCAATGACGTTGCCTGCGCCTGCAATGCTCGAACGAGGAATTGCGGTGCGCTATCAGCGAAGAGGGCAATGCGCAACGGTGTCATGCTTGGGGCTCTAAGAGAATAAAGGTATAGCAACTGCGTAAGGCGGCAATCGCGGCGGCAGGATTGCGTTCGCGCGCGATCGTTTCCACCACAGCTTGGGCGTGTTCAATGCATCGCGTGGGCGACTGCACATAACGTTGGACCGCTTCCACCAACTGTACCACGTCGGCATTAATCAACGAAGCGTTTTGATGGTTGAGCAAGGCCGTGTAGGCTGGGCAACGGGTGGCGAGGATGGCGCGTCCCGAGGCCATGATGTCCAAGAGTAAAGGCGGCGTCACGGCGCCCGAAGCGACGGGCAGAAAGACGAGATCTGCGTTCGTAATCGTATCGGTGAAGTCGGTGACATCGCTAGGACGCGGACGGAAGGTGAAGCGAATCGAATCGTGCGGGAAGCGGCGCAACAAGCGCACGCGGAACTGTTCTGCCGCCGCTGGCGAACCGCCCACGAAGGTGATGTAGACGTTGGGGATGCGCAGAATCTGGGGCAAGGCATCGCGCAACAACGCCAAATCCTGAAAACGGTCGGTGTAGGAGAAGGCGGTGATGTGGAAGGATTGCGCGGCGGTGTTGTAACGTGCTTGCGGCAAGGGCAATGGCGTTAGCGCGGGCAGGGGCAGGGATTGAATGGAGGCAATCTTGCCATAGAGACCCGAGGCACGCAGTTGGGGCACGGTGTAAGGCGTGTCGGTGAGCACTAAGCTAACCGATTGGCGGAACTTGGCACTGCGCCAACGCGCCCACTTTACCAAGTCATACCCCGATGCACTGCGCCATTCAAAGACAAAGCGCGTGCCAAAGAGCCATGCGATAAGGCCGCCCACGCGAATTGCACGGTCCGAACAGTGCACGATGTCGTAACGGTGTTGCAGCGAGAGTCGCACCGCGGTGAGCGCCATCACAAAGGTGGCCCACGCTCGGCGGAAGCCAAAACCGTAGGGCGTGAGGGTGCGGGTGAAGGGCACACGCGAGGTGACATAGATGCGCTCTGCCAATCCCTCTGGCCACGGATCGCCGCCTGGTAGGGTCAATAGGTCGGGCTTGAATCCCGCTTCACGTAACAACGCCAACATCTGAAAGGTTCGCCGTGCATGCGGACTGTCGGCGCGTAACGCTTGAGAATAGAGATAGAGCACTCTTGCCATGGCGGTGAATTAAGCGAGTAAACGTAAGTGGGCGCCTTGACGTTGCAAGTGCATCTTGCGAACAGTCCAGGTCAAGTTGAGTTGTTCGGTGAAGCGGTTCATCTGCTTCAGGAAGGCATCGTCATCGTCAATGACAACCGCGACAATGGTCGGGCCTGCACCAGAGATGTAAACGGCAACGGCGTCGGTCTGTTCCATCGCGTAACGCATCACCTCGTCACCCTGCGGGATGAGTTGCAAACGGTACTCTTGGTGGATGCGGTCCTTGCACCCGGCGCGGATGAGACGCGGATCGGCACGTTCCAACCCTTCCACCAAGATTGGCACACGCGAGAGGTTGTAGATACAATCGGTGAGCGAATAGGTCTTGGGCAAGGCGGCACGAGCAGCCTCGGTCGGCACGCGCACATCGGGCATGATCGCGTAGAAACTCACGCGGTCGCTGATGGGATAACGGTGCCAGTAAACCAAGCCATCTTCCACAATAGCGGCCACAAAGCCACCCAAAATCGCAGGGGCAACGTTATCGGGGTGGCCTTCAATCTGTGTGGCAGTGCGCAAGATTTGTTCGGTATCCATGGCGAGATTGCCGAGGGCATTGGCGGCCATCACACCCGCCACGATACAGGTCGAGCTCGAACCCAAACCCGAACAGACGGGCAGGTCGGTATCAAAGGTGATCTTGAGATTTGGAGCCAAACGGCCATGTTGTGCCAAGACTTGCGTCAAGGTGGTGTACAACAAGTTATTTTCGGGCTTGGCAAACTCGGGCAAGCAACCCTCAATCTGCAAACGTTCGGGGCAATCGGTGTCGAACGTAAAGCGATTGTACATATCAAAAGCGAGTCCCATCACGTCAAAGCCAGGGCCAACATTAGCGCTTGTCGCGGGAACGGAAATTCTAAATTTCATTCGGTGTCCTTGTGTTTACAAAGGCATTATAACAGATTTAATGCGGAGATGGCGGCGTCACACCTGCAAAAGGGTTAGGCATGAAAGCGACGATAGGCCTCGTAGGCGGCAATCGAAACGGCGTTGGCGAGGTTGATCGAACGCGCATGGTGCCCGGGCATTGGGATAATCGCGAGCTGCTCCTCATAACGTTCGTAATAACCCTTGGGGAGGCCGGCCGATTCGCAACCAAAGATGAGCGCGCCCTTCGGCGAGAATTCGGCTTCGTACAGGGTACGCGGAGCCTTCGTGCTCAAGAAGGTGAGTGTTTCGGGTTGACACGCTTCAAGATAGGCCTCAAAGCTATCGTGCAGGGTCAGGCGAAGGTGTTGCCAATAGTCGAGCCCCGCGCGACGAATATTTTTTTCATCCAGGGTGAATCCCATCGGGCGAATGATATGGAGCGGCCAGTCAAGGCCAACGCACAGGCGGCCAATGGCACCTGTATTGTGAGGGATTTCAGGATGGAGGAGGACGATGTCCATAGTTAGTCCTTCGAACTTGAGGAGCCGCCCGTGAAGGGCACCTTCTCCCAGATTTTATCCACAATGGTTCGGTTGTGCCACTTGGGGTTTGCGATGGGGCCCACCACATGGAGTTGCCAGAGCAACTTGGTCATCGGAACGGTGGCCCAACGGGTGAGGTTGCCAATCAGCGTATCTTTCTTAAAGATGCCGGCAATCACCGTGGCATTGAGGTTGTCTTTGGGTAAATCGTAGACGACGGGGCCTTCAATCATAAAGAGGCCGCCCGAGAGAGAGAACTGCGGCAGCTTGAAGATCCCATTGGTCGCGGTACCATTGAGTTTCACAATCGAGGTGTCGGTGATGGTCGAGATGCCCGGGATGCTGTCGGCCATAATGTCGGTAAAGCCTGCAAAGAGGGGAATGCGACCAATTAAGCCTCCGTCAATCACGAGATTAAAGGCCGCTTGCAACGATTCCTTAAATGTTTCATCGGTGCGAACCGAGAGTTGAGCTTCGCCGGTGGCCACGCAATTGGTGAGCGAATTGAAGCCAAAGGGTTGGAGCAAATCGGAGAGTGAGACCTGCTTGAGGTTTGTATTCAACGTAATATCGGTGTACTCGGCGGTGTCCGGGATGGCAATGGCAACATCGCCCTTCATCGTACCACCGAGCGGATAGGTTGCATCCACATTATTTAAATGGAAGACGCCATCCTTCATCTTCAAGTCGGCATGAATGGACTGGAAGCGTAACTTGTCAAAGGTGTAGGGGGCGTCCGACACGACTTCGCCCGTCAGCTGAACCTTGCTCGGGGTCTGTTCGGTTAAGAGCGGGATGGAACCCTGAATGCGAATGGTGGGCGGCGCCTCTGCGGTCATGCTCGGAATGGCGTCGGTGAAGGGCATGTCGATGAGTTGTAAGGCCTCTTTGGGGGAGAGACCCGAACCATCGGCTTCGAAGGTGAAGCGGTCATTGGGGCAGTCAAAGCGCAATTTACCTGTGGCGACCACGGCACCCTTGCGACGCACCACGATGGGGTCGATGGTGGTGACGGCGTCCCAAATGCCTTTGCAACGGATTGTGCCGATGGCTTCGTCAAAGGGAATGCCACAGTAAGTACCTTGTTGGGCGGAGATTTGTACCGAGAGGTCAAAGATATTGCGGAACTTGTCAAAGCCAACGGTGAAGGAGCAGTCAGCCCATGCGGGCTTTTGCAGGGTGAAATTGTTGCTGTAGTGTTCGATAATCGGGAAGTCTAAGGCGCGATAGACCCCATTGATGCGTGTTTGGAAGATGACGCCATGGATGCGCGCGGTCACGATGCCGCCGTGGATGTCAACGTCCACAAAGGCATCCACGTGTTGCGAATGGCCGTCAATATCGCCTTTAAGGTCGCGGAAGTGCAATACACCTTTGCGCGTGGTGAGGATGCCGGTCACGCGTTTGAGGCGCACTTCAAGGACGTCGGGGTTGTTGAGAACAATCGGAATCTGTTCAAAGTGGGGGAGTTTGATACCCGAGAGGTCGGGGAAGGGAGGATGGTCGCCGTCCAACGTGTCTTCGGGTTTGTTCGGATCGTGTTCGATCTGGGCAACAAAG
>JAFYMU010000075.1 GCA_017548245.1 Kiritimatiellia bacterium
AGTGTCGGATTAACCCAAGAACAAGCGATGCGTTTGGGTTCTGGCATGGGCGCCGGCATGGCGGGTTTGCGCGAAATGTGCGGTGCGGTGTCGGCCATGGTGGCGGTTCTGGGTTTGCGTGAGGGGCCGGCAGAGGTCATGGATGCCAAGACCAAAGCGGCGCACTATGCCCGGATTCGAACAGCAATTGAAGCCTTTGATGCCACCTTTGGCACCCATCACTGTCAAGCCCTCCTGCAAAAGGCCTCCATTGAAAAACAAGCTGGCGTTGCCCCAGAAGCGCGCACCGAACGTTACTATGCCGAACGCCCCTGCGCGGCCTTTGTGCAATTCTGTGCCGAATGGCTTGATCAACACCCCTCTGTCGACGCATGAATCCCTTCTCGCTCTTAATCAAACCTGCTGGCGCCGACTGTAATTTGCGGTGTGCCTACTGCTTTTATTTGGATCGCGCCGAACTCTATCCCGAGCAGACCTGCCATCGGATGAGCGAGGAGATGTTAACGCGTCTCGTGCGCAGTTATTTGGCACTTCCCTTTCCTGCCCATACCTTTGCCTTTCAAGGTGGCGAACCCCTCTTGATGGGTGAAGCCTTTTACCGTCAACTCGTCGCCCTGCAGAAGCGTTATGCACGGCCGGGATCTCAGATTACAAACTGCGTCCAAACCAATGGCACGCTGATTACCGAGAGCTTGGCCAACTTCTTTGCGCAGGAACACTTCTTGCTCGGCGTGAGTGTCGATGGCCCCGAAGCGATTCACAACCTGCGTCGTCCCAATGCCAATGGCGATGGGAGCCATGCAATGGTGATGCGTGGGATTGACCATCTCAAGGCGGCTCAGGCGGAATTCAACATCTTGACCTTGGTCTCCAAGAGCAATGTCGGGCAGCCACTTGAAGTCTACCGTTATCTCCGCGATACGCTCGGTTGCCGTTTCTTACAATTTATTGAATGCGTGGAGTTCGCGCAGGATGGTTCGCCACTCGCCGACACGATCACGCCTGAGGAATGGGCCCACTTCATCATCACGATCTTTGATGAATGGTACGCCCACGATAAGACCACGGTCTCGGTTCGCCTCTTTGACTCCATCCTCAATCGTCTTCTCACGGGCAATGCCCATAGTTGCGCGATGAGTGGGGACTGCCGCGCCTACTTTGTGGTCGAACACAATGGCGATGTTTACCCCTGCGACTTCTTCGTTCGCCCCGAGTTACGCTTGGGCAATTTGCGAACGGAAGACTGGGACGAACTCTGGGAAGCGCCGTTGCACACCGCGTTTGGCGAACGCAAACGGCACTGGAACTCCGCCTGTTCGGCCTGTCCCTACCTCCGTTTCTGCCAAGGCGACTGCCCGAAGAACCGTTCTGGCCACGATTTTGCCGCCGATCCCACGCGCCTCTCTTGGTTGTGCACCGCGTGGAAGGCGATTTACGCACACCTTTTACCCAAGCTCACGCTTGAAGCGGAAACCCTCCGAAAGGGCCGCAACACAACATTATGAATACTGCAACACTCAAACACTTTTGTTCCCTTCACGCCACCCCTGGCGATGAAGAAGAGGTCTTCGATGCGCTCCTCAACCGTTGGAAAGCGCAAGGCCTCGATACACGTCAGCTCGGCCGTTATGCGGTGATTGCCGAACCCGGCGAACGCAAAAAGGCCGACACGGTGCTCCTCCTAGCCCATGCCGATAGTCCGGGCTTTATCGTTCAATCCGTGCTCTCGCCGACGCAACTTGAAGTGTTGGCCCTGGGTGGCGTTCACCCCACCCATGATGCCGAACTCCTTCTCAAGACCTCAAAAGGCAAAGTGCCCGCCCACCTCAAGGCCGCCAGCGATGATTGGACACGCACCATGCCGCTCACCGTGACGTTGGACAACCCTTGCACCGAGGTGCAAAAGGGCGATCGCCTCTGTTGGGCGCCTGCGTGGGAGGAGAATGAGACAGAGCTTCGTTCGCCCTTCTTGGACAACCGCATTGGTTGCGCGTTGATTGCCGATTGGTATGAAGCCAATGCCCAACGCTTTGCTACGATGAATGTCATCCTAGCGGCTTCGGCGATGGAAGAAGTGAATGGTTTTGGCGCGAATGTCTTGGCCAATGCCGTCAAGGCAGACCTTGTCTTGGTGTTGGACATCACCTACACCGATGAAAAGCAAGCCATTCGCATGGGACAAGGCCCCGTGATTACCCTCTCGGACGCCTCGGTCTTGCTCTCGCCCACGTTGCGTGACCGTCTCTTGCAAGCACCCGTTCCTTTGCAAACAGAGGTCTACAACTACTCGGGCACCGATGCGCGTGCCTTCCCTGCACAGGGCATCCCCACCCCTGCGATTCCCGTTTTAATCCCGACCGAGGGCAATCACTCGCCGTGTGAAATCTTGCATCCGGCAGACCTCGCCGCGTGGCCCGCAGCGCTTGAAGCCGTTGCCCAAGCCGCACTCCTTTAACCTCCAGTGAAAGTTGATACTCGTATGAATCCCTTAGACAATATCCGCGTTGTACTCGTTGGCACCCTTTATTCTGGCAATGTTGGTAGCGTTTGCCGTGCGATGGCCAATATGGGCTTGCGCAATCTCACGTTGGTCGCGCCGCGTATCTTGGATGACTGGAGTGATGGCGCACGAATGGCGGTTCATGCCACCGATCTCTTGGAAGCGCGTCGTGAAGTGGCCACATTGGAAGAAGCAATTGCGGACTGCGTTGCGGTTGTGGGCACCACGGCCCGTGGCGGACTCTATCGCGCGACCGTGCAGACGCCGCGCGTCATCGTTCCCGAACTCCTTCGTCTTGCCGCACAAGGCCCCGTGGCCATTGTCTTTGGGCGCGAAGACCAGGGATTGCACAACGATGAAATCGCCCACTGCACCCACCTCATTCGCATTCCGGTGGACGAACAGTATCAGAGCCTCAATCTCTCACAGGCGCTCCTCATCGTGGCCTACGAACTCTACACTGCCACGGGCACCTATGTCAGTCCGGTGGAAGAAGGCGATTCGCTCGCCGATCAGTCGATGAAGAATGCGTTGATGACCAAGTGGCGTAAGGCAATGATTGATATTGGCTTTATGGAAGAACCCAAGGCTGACCACATGATGCAGGGCTTCCGTCGCATCTTCTCGCGTGGTGTGAAGACGGTGCCCGATGCACGCATTATGATGGGCGCCGCACACCAAATGATTTGGGCCGGCGAAACCGCACGCAAGAACGAATCTGAAGCCTCAGAGTAACGAATCGTCCCAGACAAAGGGCGTTTGTGGAACCGTTTCCAACGTAAACAGCGGGATCAACTCCGCGAGCGTGGAAACGGTTTCGTTTTGTTTTAACCAGCCACACGAACGTGCCAGCGCTGACAGAATCCGTCCCGCCGACACCCCTGCCGAACGGTACGAGGCAATGCGCGTATCCCCATGACGTTTGGCCAAACGATTCCCGTCTTTTCCCGTAACCAAGGGCACATGGAAGAAGTTCGGCACCGGCAAACCTAGGCGGTTGTAGAGCACAATCTGCGCTGGGGTCGCCGGCAAAATATCATCCCCGCGCACCACATCGGTGAC
>JAFYMU010000076.1 GCA_017548245.1 Kiritimatiellia bacterium
AAGCCACTTTTGGTCTATCACCCTAACCGATCCTAACCTATCTGAGGTGGCAGGGCCACACCCACAAAGCCCGTCGGCTGTCATCGCCCGTTGATTAGAAACTAGCCACCTTTATCCCATCCCCTATAATTCACCTTCTCACCGCCGCCTTCGCCTCACCCCAAACCTCCGCTACACCCCGCGCCTTCCCAGCGATTCACACTCTTCCTCCTGCGCCCATCGGGGCTAGGAGGCGCGCCTTCGGCGAACAATCCAGGCACCCATTTGGTGTCCCCACTACCACCCATTTGGGGATTACTCTACCACCAATTTGGGGGTAGAGTACCACCAATTTGGGGGTACAATAAAACATAAAAAAAGAAAAAGAAAAAATGAAGGCGCTACGCGCAATTTTTCTTCTTGGACAGACAGCGTGTTCCTCTCATCATAGCCAATAGGATTTGGAGTGAAACCCGAGGGGGAGGGTTGCGTTTTTCTTAACCGTTTGTCTCGCTTTTTCTATTGTGTTCGTCCTCATTGGGGAAATTGGAGGAGCTGGATTACAATGAAGCGTTTCGCTCTTCTGTTGTTGCTTATCTGGGGTGCTCGAGGGCTTTGGGCTGATCAGGGTTCCGCACAATCGTTTTATCCGATTACCCATCTCTTCTCCGAGTGGACGGAGGTGGAGCGTTGGCGAATCACCTTTGCGGGGGTTGGGCGATTCGGTTCGGAGCTCTCCTTAATTGATACGCCGCTAAACTATGCGCACGAACGTTATGGCGCAACGATGGATACGCTCTTTAATCTCTTACCGCGCGAAACCTTCAATCTTTGGTTCGGCCTTGGCGCCACGTACATGCCCGAACAGGAGATTGCCAATTACGCCTTTTCTGATCACGTGGCGATTGACACCTTTACCGTTGAAGAACGCATCCTCGGCGCGGCGTTTGACGTGCGCTTGATGCTTCTGCCAGAATGGCGGCTCACGCCTACCGTTGCCCTCGGCTTGCGTCTCGGTATCGGCCTTTGTCACTACAGTGGCCGTATCGCAACGGTGGCAACACGGGTTGAGCCAACGAGCAACGCGCCCCTTTCGGGTGCGCTCCATCACACCTACGCTCAAAGCTGTTTCCGAACCCTTCTTGGGGCGCAGGTGCTTTGGACGCTCTCCGACCATTTTAGCGCACTCATTTACTGTCAGGCTTACCTTGGCGATCGCGCAGAGGTGCAATTAAAAGGCACCACGATTGGCGAAGTCAATGGCCTCTCGGCGGAGGTTGGCATTGGGTTAACCTACGCCTTTTAATCCCCCAAGGGGGCCCTACGCACCCTCAAACGCTCAGCTTCCAAAGTTTCCACATGGAGAACGTTGGCAGGCGCGGGTATTTTATGGTATAGTATAGGAAAACGAAATTGGAGTTTTTAGATGTTTAACAGGGATGAGATTGTTGCCCGTATCACAACGCTGAAGAATGGCGTTGAGGAAATGCGCGTTTACTTGAAGATTGAGGAACGCAAGGAGCGTTTGGCGCAGGCTGAGGCGCGTCAGGCCGAACCCGGTTTCTGGGATAATCCCGAGGCCGCCCGTGGCGTTATTGCTGAAGGTAACGCTGAAAAGGCTTTCATTTATCCGTATGATGAATTGGTTTCCTCTGTTGAAGAGGCGGAGATGGCGCTTGAAATGGCCGACGCCGAGGAACAGGGACCCGAACAGGATACGATGGCTGAAGAGGCCATTGCCAGCTTGGATCGCGCTGAAAAGATTGAAGACAAGTTACGCTTGCAGTCGTTGCTCTGCGGTAAGTTGGATGCTTGCAATGCGATTTTGACGTTGCACTCGGGTGCAGGTGGCACAGAGGCTTGCGACTGGGCTTCGATGTTGTATCGTATGTACCAGATGTATGCCGATGACGCAGGATTTGAAGTGGAAGTGCTTGACTTCCAGCCGGGCGATGAAGCTGGCGTGAAGAGCGTCATGTTTGTGGTCAAGGGCGCCTACGCTTACGGTTACTTGAAGGCCGAACGTGGCGTGCACCGTTTGGTGCGTATCTCGCCCTTCGATGCGGCCAAGCGCCGTCACACCTCGTTCGTCTCCTTGGACGTGGTGGCTGAAATTTCCGACGATATCGATGTGGAAATCAAGGAAGAAGATTTGCGTATCGATACGTACCGTGCCGGTGGCGCCGGTGGCCAGAAGGTGAACAAGACCGACTCTGCGGTTCGCTTGACCCACATCCCCACGGGCATCGTGGTGGCATGTCAGGTGGAACGTTCGCAGCACCAGAACAAGGCGCGCGCCATGCAGGTCTTGAAGGCAAAGTTGTACGAACTCGAAATGGATAAGAAGCGTAAGGAAATGGAACGTTTCTACGGCGACAAGGGTGAAATTGCCTGGGGCAGCCAGATCCGTTCTTACGTCTTCCAGCCGTACACGATGGTAAAGGACCACCGCACGGGCTATGAAAATGCGAACGTCCAGGGTATGATGGACGGTAAGTATGTGCAAGGATTTGTTGAAGCCTACCTGAAGCAGCGTGCTCAGGAAGCGCAGCAGTAAGTTTGATCAATTAACCCCAACGAAGGAGATGTCGAATGGAATTCACGGACGCAAAGACGTTGCTTGAAACGCATGGTCAGAGTCATGTGCTGGCCTTTTGGTATACACTCAGTGCTGATGAACGTACCGCACTGCTCGAACAGATTGCCACTTTGGATTTCGCTTCGATTGAGCGAATGCAGGGTATGTTGACCGATGCCGGCACGCCTGCGGCTTCGGCAAGCGCGTTTGAACCTGCGGCTGTGGAAGTGCCCGAAGGGGATGCTTTGCAGGCTT
>JAFYMU010000077.1 GCA_017548245.1 Kiritimatiellia bacterium
CGTGCCGAAAGAAACGGATGTCTGTTCCATAATTTGACCTTTCTGTTGTTGCGTCCTGAAAACCCTTCAGAACATATTAACCACTATAGCACGTCTGTAAAAAAAAACAAGTCCCATGGGGGTATGCTAGGCGCAAATTGTATCGGCATTCAATTGAGAAGCGCAACGCTTAAGCCGCATTCCGCGTTCAATACGCGTGCTTGTTGGGAAAACACCACGTGCACTCACGCGACAATCGCACTTGCTTTGCCACGCAAATCCAATGGATTTAAAAATGAAATCCATTGGGTTTGAAAATGAAATCCATTGGGTTTGAAAATGAAACCCATTGGGTTTGAAAATGAAATCCATTGGGTTTGGGGCTAAGTCAGGGCTGGATTGGGAGGGAAAGAGGGCGAGAGGTGGGAGCGAAGCGGCTTGATGTGGGAAGCCGTCTCACTGAGTCTCATTTAGGGGTGCAAGGCGTAAGCCGCGCTTCACGCGTAGAGCGCGCGTATTGTGGCGATGGCTTGCTTGAAGCGGTGTACGGGTGAGTCCTACGCACTGTGCGTTCAAAGGGGTGAGTGCTTAAGAGAGGCGTGACGTCATTGGATTGGGGTAATAAAAAAGACGGGCGCGGGGGCGTCCGTCTCGTTGTGCTCGGTGGGAGCGAAACCCTTAGGCTTCGTAGCCGTTGGGGTTCATCGACTGCCACTTCCAGGAGGAAGCGCACATATCGTCGAGGGTGTGGGTAGCTTCCCAACCGAGGAGTTCCTTGGCGTAGGTCGGGTCGGCATAGCATTCCGGTGCATCGCCAGGGCGGCGCGGTGCGATTTCGTAGGGGATTTCCTTACCGCAAGCCTTGGAGAAGGCCTTGATCATGTCAAGCACGGAGTAACCGGTGCCAGTGCCGAGGTTGACGGTGTAGATTTCGCCAGGGGTCTGTTCCAACTTCTTGAGTGCGGCGAGGTGGCCGCGTGCCAAGTCATCCACGTGGATGTAGTCGCGCACGCCAGTACCGTCCTTGGTGGGATAGTCGTCACCGAAGACGCGCACCTTGGGCAAACGACCGACTGCAACCTGTGCGATGTAAGGCATGAGGTTGTTGGGGATGCCGTTGGGGTTTTCACCGATGCGACCCGAGGGGTGAGCGCCGACGGGGTTGAAGTAACGCAAGAGGACCACGCCCAAATCGGGTTCGGCGGCCTTCACATCGGAGATGACGCGTTCCAAGAAGAGCTTGGTGGCACCGTAGGGGTTGAGTGCGCCGGTGGAGCAGCTTTCGTCCAACGGCACCTTTTCGGGCATACCGTAAACGGTGGCCGAAGAGGAGAAGACGATGTTGCGGCAATCATACTGCTTCATCAAGCGGAGCAAGTTGAAGGTGCCGGTCATGTTGTTGTCGTAGTAGAAGAGCGGCTTTGCAACCGATTCGCCGACAGCCTTGAGACCTGCGAAGTGGATCACGGCATCGTAGTGTGCCTTTTTGAAGACTTCTTCGAGGCCTGCGTAGTCCAAGAGGTCAACCTTGTAGAAGTTCGGCGTTTTGCCAGCGAGTTCTGCGCCACGGCGAACGGCTTCTTCTTGGGAGTTGTAAAGGTTGTCAACGATGGTCACTTCATAGCCGGCTTCTTGAAGCTGGATGACCGTGTGGGTGCCGATATAGCCGGCGCCGCCAGTGACGAGAATATGCATGGAGTTCGTCCTTTCTTACCATTCCGAAGAGAAGCCGACGGAGCTTTCTCCGGGTTTTAGAGGGGTTGCGAGCAGAGGCTCACCTGCGTAGAGGCGCTGAATGTCCGCACTCAACGTTTCCCAATTAGGATAGCGAAGATTACGGTCTTTGGCAAGCATTCTGTTCAAAATCTGTACAAGTGCGCGTGGCGTGTCGGGTGCAAGGATGCGCGGATCGCGTGCAAAACTGGCGCCAACGTGCGAGTCAACGACCTGCTGATCGGTCTTTCCGGGGAAGAGTGTGGTGCCGGTCAACAGGTGATAAGCGGTGGCTCCGAGCGAGTAAATGTCGGCGCGACAATCGATGTCGCTCAAGTCATAGAGTTGCTCGGGGCTCATGTAAGCGGGGGTGCCCATAATCTCTCCATCGCCTTCAGTAGGGGCTTTGGAGGCGGTTAGGAGGGATTTGGAGATGCCCAAGTCCATCACTTTGATGGTGCCATTGGCGTCCACCATGATGTTGTCGGGCTTGAGGTCGCAATGGACTACGCGGAACTTCTGCCAGGCGTATTTGAGGGCCTCGGTGACGGCCTCAAGGATGATGAGAACGTCTTCGACTGCGAGTTGTTTTTTTCGCGAGAGGTAGGAGGCAAAGGTGTAGCCATTGACGAGTTCCATCACGAAATAATAGATGCCATCGACCTCACCTGCGTCATAAACGCGCACAATATTGTCGTGTTTAAAACGGGCACACGCCTTGGCTTCATTCACAAAACGCGTGATATCTTCGGGCGAACGGACAAAGTCAGCTTCCAAGACCTTTACGGCGACATCGCGGCCAGTGGATAACTGTTTGGCGCGATACACCGTGGCTGTGCCGCCCTTACCGAGGACGTCAATTAAGCCGAGGTTAGGAAGTTGCGTATTCACGATTAGTCCAAAATGAGTGTCAAGGCGAGCAGTGCATAGCTGGTGGATAAGACCGGGTCGGCTTCCCAAAAGCGATTGTTGTCATTGACCCACGAACCATCGGTCTGCTGACGGCGGATGAGGGCTTTGGCGAGGGCTTCTTTCCAATCGATGAGGGTGCCATCGGCGAGCGTCAGTTGTTCGATCCCGGCGGCTGTGAGGGCGCGTGCAAGGATGTCGTAGTAGAAGTAGAGCCCTTGGTTGCCTTGGCCTGGATTTTCATCTAAGGTCCAATGTTTGCCAATGTACTGATAGACCGAACGCACCCGCGGATCGTCACGCGAGAGTTGGCAGTGCAACATTGCGAGCAAGCCTGCGTAGGTCATCGAACCATAGGCTTTGAGTTGGGGACGGGTGTCATCCTGCTTTGCGCGCGGCACTTCACGATTGTAAAGGAAACCGCCTTCGTCCTCACCCTGCGTCTGTTGCATCGAAAGGACGTACTGCTTGGCGGCGTTCCAATTGATGTCCACCTTCTTTTGGTTGGACGGGCGCATCTCTTCCACATCCTGCGTCAAGCGCATTGCGTCAATGGCGTAGAGGGTGTTGTTCAAATCGGTGTATTCGCGCGGGCTGCTTTTGTCATAACCAAAGCCGCCTTCGTGGAGGCCATTGGTTTCAATCTGCGTAGAGGCGATGTAAGCACGCGCGGCCAATAAAACCGAAGCGTGGCGTTCTTTTGCGCCTGCGGCATGGAGGGCGGTGAGGCAGAGGCAGGTGTTGTAGTTGCCGAGACCGCCACCACGACGATTGGGAATCGGAACGTAGATGCCGCCATCGGGTTGGGCACAGGCGACGAGATAGGCTTCAGCCTTTTGTGCGGCGGCGCTATTTTCGGGAAGGGCGGCATTGGCCATTGCCCACAGGGCTAATGCGCTCATGCCAGGGAAGCGTTTGTCAGACCAACTGCCATCGGGCGATTGGGCGGCACGCAACCATGTAAAACCAGAGTTTAATGCGGCCTTGGCTTGTGCTTCGGTTTCAGGGGTTAAGGCGTGAAGCGCAACAGCAATGGAGGCAAGGCAAAGCAAGAGGAAACGTTTCATATCCTTTAGAATAGCATAAACTGGCGAAACTGTGAAGTAAAACACGTTAGAAGGCGCGCTTTTCTGGCGCGTTGTTGAGCCATTCGCGGAGCGCTTCGGCGAGGGATTGCAAGGTGTCCGCGGAGAGGTTGAGCGACGAGGCCCATGCGACGGGGGCATCGGTGCGGCCATGGGTGCCGCGAATGCGTGAGGGATCGGTGCAACACTGGAAGGGCGTTTTGCCAAAGAAGAGTTCGCACGGATCAAAGCCAGGCTTGTTGTGGATGTCCACATGCGTGGCATAATCGGGCGCCTCGGAGGCGGTTTCCCACTAGGGATAGGCGAACCACGAACCGGGTTTTGCGGTTAGGTGGAAGTCGGCGCCTGCGAAG
>JAFYMU010000007.1 GCA_017548245.1 Kiritimatiellia bacterium
ACATCTTGGAGGCGTTTCCACCGACAGGGGCGTCCTTGCCTGCGACATTGCGCCAGATGTGCTGGTAGATCGTGGCGGCGGCGAGTTCCTGGTAGGGGAGAAGGATGCGGTTGGCGACCTTGGTGGGGTTCTTCTGGAAGGGTTTGGCGGCGTGTGCCTTCGAGATTTCGGTGCAGTAGGCACGTGCCATTAACACCGCGCGCAAGGCTTCCTTTTCAGGGACTTCGCCGATGAGGGCCTTGGAGAGGGTTTCACCGGTTTCACCAAAGGCTTCAAAGACTTGGCACCAGTTCGTCACGTCTTCAAGGAAGAGGGGATTGTGGCATTCGGTCAAGATGGTGCGAGCCGAGGACTGAATGGCGCGGAATTCTTCGATAATGCAATCGAGTTCCTTGCGCGGAATCGGTTCGCCGCGCTTGAGGGCATCCATAACCACCTTCACTGTGGGGGCGATGGCAACCGATTCTTCGCGACGGTAACCGTGGCCGTTGGGGCCCTGGTCAGAGTTGTGTTCGGCGAACTTGCGAACGGCCTTTGCCACGTGGGGGAAGAGGCGCGGGAAGCAGTCTTCCCAGGACTGCTGCGAGTTGAAGCCGGTGGGGTTCCAGCAGTAGTCGGCAACGCCGAACAAGGGAATCTTGGAGGCTTCGGGCTTGTCCATGGGGTTGGAGACAAAGCCGCTGTAAAGGGTGGCGTTTTCGGGATCAAGACCGTAGGTGCGGCCGAGGAGGAGCTGTGCGCCACGGCAGTAGTCAGCGACGGGCCAGTTCCACCAAATGTAAGCCTTGCGGCCGAGTTTGTTGTTGATCCACTTCATCGAGTCAAGGGTGATGTCGGTGCAGACCGAGTCGCCCGTCCACATCACCATGATGTCTTCGTCAAGACCCTGGCCGAGGGTTTCCAAATAGGTGCCGCTGGACCATGCCTTGTTGTACTGGGTCGGGCAGATGATCAACGGGGTGACGTCGGGTTTCTGACGCACGAAGTGACGATTGACGTAGTTGAGCAATTCAACCTGCTTTTCTGCACGAGCACCTTCGCCGCCGATATCGTCAAAGAAGACGGCAAAGGAGCGCACGCCGAGTTGGTACATCATCTCAAACTTGGCAACGCAAGCCTTGATGTCGGAGTCATCCTTCCACTGGATGTCACGGCCAGGGTGCACAGCCCACACGAAGTTAACCTTGTTTTCGTGGGCCACCTTCACCAATTCGGCGATGCGGCGTGCCTCGGTTTCAGGGTAGGGGTCGCGCCAACGCGTAGAGAAGCCGTGGAAGGGGTCGTCCTTCGGGCCGTAGATGTAGGTGTTCATCTTCCAGTCGCCGTAGAAACGGAATTGGCTCTTGCGGGCTTCAAAGCTCCAGGGTTGGCCATAGAAACCTTCAACGGTGCCACGGAACGGAATGGCGGGCCAGTCCTTAATCTGCACGGCACGGAAGTTGCCCGAAGCCATCAACTGCTTCAAGGTCTTGGCGGCATAGAAGAAGCCTGCGCCATCCTTTGCGGCGATTTCAACGCCCGCTTCGGTGAGCGAGAGAAGGTAACCTTCTGCAGGAAGGGTGTCATCGGCGCGCCAAGTAATCGTAAAGGTGGCATCGTCCTGGACTTTAAGGAAGGATTTTAAGACGCGAACGGCGTCCGCATCCAACTGGTTGATATTCTGGATGGCAACCGTTTTGGGCTTGGCAATCATTGCTTCCGCGCCCAATTTAACGTCTTGCGGCGTAGGATAGACGCGCATCGATTCAGGCAACACGTCTGCGATTAAGAGGGAGGTTGCTAAGGTGGCAATCAAGGTCATTAGTTTCTGCATAGGAGGTTTCCTTTCAGTTCATTGGCCAAGGGTTATTCAAAAAGACAGAGTACAATACCAAAAAAAGATTTAACGATTGAAAAAGAAATGAATGCGATTTACACCTGTGTTCAAGAAGTGGCAGGCTTCTTTCGCGAGGCGGTTCGCGTTGTTTTGGACTTGGTTGCAGTAGACTTCTTGGCGGGTGCCTTTCGCGGTTTGGTTGCGGTGGCCTTTGTGGTCACGACAAAGCCGAGGGCGGTGAGGCGCGCCGTAATGGTTGGGGTGGGCTGCACCAAGGTGACCGTGGTCGCAGAGAAGAGGCGACGGAAGGGGTAATGCTTACGTAAGGCGTCAAAATTAGCCTTGCGTTGCTCAACATTGCCATCAAAGGCGGCACGAAAACGCGCGGAGTCGCCTTCAATATCACAGGTGGCTCGAACCGCAATGCGCAGGATCTCTTCGTCCGAACGATTGGTGCAGTCAATTTCAAGTTTGGGCACCGGCGCCTTTGGGAACTTGGGCAACGCTTCGGGTTGGATGCCTAAGAAGTCGCAAGCCGCTTCGTAAACCATAATGGTACCATTGGCCTTTCCTTCGTAGGCATGGCCTGCGATATGGGGCGTCGTCAATGTGGCGATGGCGGCTAAGTCAGGCGAATAATCGGGTTCGCCTTCCCAACAGTCAATCGCCGCATCGGAGAGGAGGCCTGCGCCAAGCATCGTTGCGACCAACGCATTGTCGCAAACGGGACCGCGTGCAAAGTTGAGCAACACCGCGCCGGGTTTAACCTTACGTACAATGGGGCCCGAAAACATGCCCACGGTTTTGTAAGGGCCTTCGCGATTGAGCGGCACATGGAAGGTGATGACATCGGCTTGTTCAAGAATCGTCTCGTAAGAGACAAAGTTGCGCGCGGTGAAGTCACCTTGTTCCTGACGCGGCGGGTCACAACCAATGACCTTCATACCCAACGCGTTTTCTGCGAACTGCCAAACGCGTTTGCCCACGTTGCCAACGCCCACGATGCCGAGGGTTGCGCCTTGCCAAGAACGCTTCTGGCGTTCGCCAATGACGAGTAGGGCCGCGATCACATAGTCGGCGACACTTTCAGCGTTGCACCCCGGTGCGGTGGCAACCTGGATGCCACGACGACGCGCGGCTTCAAAGTCGATGTGGTCTGTGCCCACGACGCCGCTACCGATAAAGCGAACGGACGAACCCTCAAGCAGGTCGTCATTGACACGGCAGGTGGAACGGATAAAGAGGAGGTCGGCACCCGATAAGGCCTTGGGTGTTAAGCTGCGTCCCTCAATAGCCTTGGCGGTACCGAGTTTGGAGAAGAGCTGTTTGCCCAACTCCATGTTGCGATCATAGAGAATCTTCAAAGCAAGCCCTTTAATTGTTCGGGAGTAATCGTGAAGCCCTTGCCGCACATATGGCAGAAGATGTCATGGGCCTTGTCTTCCGCAATCATGGCCTCTAAATCGGCCTTCGGGAGCGAGGACAACATCGCCATGACGCGTTCGGACGAACACGAGCAGGCGAAGCGCACGGAACGTTCTTGCACCTCTTCTGCGGGGCCTAAGTGAAGGGCTTGGGCCAAGGTGTGAATGTCGGCACCATCATTGAGCAAACGGGTGAGTTCGGGGTCGTCAAAACGTTCGCGAACCTGTTGGAGCATCGAACCCGAAGCCGAAGGAAGCACTTCGCACATCATGGAGTGGACGCACGAGACGTAGCCCTTGTCGGATGCGCCCGTGACTTGAACGAGGGCGGAACGCTGCAAGGAGGTGCAGAAGTATTCTTCAAGAATATCGGTAATCGTGATGCAGTCGTCCGAGGTCACGTTGAACAAGGTGTTCGAGGCCGAGGTGCCCTCGGTTGTAACAACGCCACACTGCGCCTTTTTGCCCAAGGCCTTCAGGAAGAGTTCCTCGTCCGAACAGGTGGCGTCGTCAAGTTCGGCAATCACCTTCTGGCGGGTGTAACCGCGGATGGTGAGGTTACCCGTGCACTCAATGCAAGCGCCACCCAAAAGGCCATTCGGGAATTGGAGACGGAGCGAGATGGCTTGTTCAGGGCGTTCAAGCAGGGTGCCCATCAAGACGGCGCCGCCCACGAGTTCGGCCTGAATGAGACCTGCGGTGGGACCGCACAGGTGGTTGCGTTCAAGCGTCTTGGCGGTGTCGGTGACATTGGCAACCGTTAAGCGCGTCTGGGTTTCAGGGAAAAAGGCAGTGACAACTTTGTCAAGGGATTCAAACGTCATAAGAAGACTTTCAGGGCTTGGCGAAGGGGTTCTTTTAAGGTTTAACGATAAACCTCTTCTTGCCATTCATAATTCGAAGAGTAGGGACGTTCAAAGAGCGTTTCAAGCATGAAGTTCAGCGTGCGTTCGCCAGAGAAGAGTTGGTGATACCGTGCGCGACCCGCGGCGGCGATGGCGCGGCGTTCGGCATCATCGCTCTGAACGCGCAACAACTGTTCCACTAAATCGGGAACGTCGTGATAGTAAATGACCTCTTTATTGGTAAAGAATTGTTGCATCTGGTCGCCATCGTAAACCGCTGTGAGGAGGCCCGACCCCATCAAGTGTGCGATGCGATCAGAGGAGTACCACTTCATACCGAAATAACGGTTAATGTTCAGGCCCATCTTGGCACTTGCAAGCAAATCGTCATAGTCGGCACCACCCACCACGGCAGGGCGGCCACCCATGCCGATCAGTTCAAAGCGTAAGGGTTGGTCCTTTAAGGCCTCCGAGAGGCGCATCACAAAATCCAAACGCGGGTCGCCTTGGCGGGGTTGCCCTGCGTCGAAGAGGTCGAACTCAAAATCGGTGCTTGGACGGAGGCTGTTATTCAACGTTTCCAATGCCGGATCGGAGGGATTGGGCATGTAGGCCACGATGTTTTTGCCCGTCACAAAGGGTTTGAGGTAGGTGTCCCCAGCGGTGGTGGCGAAGAGGGCATCGCAACTGTACATACGTTCGCGCATCTGGGCTTGCGGATGGGCGTCGCACATGGGGTCAACATTGAAGTGAGCGATACGCACGCCGGGCAAGGCTTTGCGAATGGCTTCAAGTGTTTCGTTGCGGATGAAGTCGCAGTGGCCTAAGAGGATTGCCTCGGGACGGAAGTTTTTGGCCGTCTTGATGAGGGCTTTGTTGACGAGTTTTTCGCCCAAGGAACGAATGCCAAAGCCCATATAACGGGCTAAGTCGCGGTCAGAAAATTCACAAAGACGGTGATTTCCACGAATCGCTCCGCAAGCGAGGGCTCGTCCAGGTCCCATGCGAAGTTTGCCGTAGCGGCGGATGAGCAAATTATCAACAAGCAGAATACGCATTGTACAAATCCTTTATCCGACTTCGTTTTGTTTGTCCTTGAATTGAGATTCCAATCCGGGGCAAACGAGGAGGCAGTCCAAGAGAGCTTTACCGCGATCGGTGAGCTTGCCGTGTTTGACGTAGAGGCGTCCACGGCGCAGTTCTGCCGTATTTTCTGTCAAAATGGTGCCGGGCTGAATGGTGCCAGGGAGGTCACGAATGGAGAGTAAGATGCCTTCGCGCGAGAAGCCAAGGGCATAGGGACGATTGGCCTCAATCAACGCAGGTGCGTGTTGGCGAAGATAGGGCATGTGCGAACACGTCAGGCGCAGACCGCCCATGCGGTTCATCAAGTATTTGCCGTCAATGGCTACACAAAAGGCTTCGGGTTTCTCGGCAAGATAGGCTGAAAAGTCAAAGAAGCCCTTGCGGTGTTGCTTCCCAAAGGCAACACAGGGGTCAATACCAAAGAGATTCGCGCCATTCCAAATGCCATGTTGCGGATCAATCATTGGATAAAATTGATTTTGCATGATGCCAATTTCAAAGTGCAAATGGCTTCGTGCAACGGGAATGTCGGGGATGTTGCCCATGACGCCCAAAAAAGTGCGCGCGGAAATAACATCGCCCACCTTTAATGTGGCAGAGACTTGGCGGAGGTGGCCGTAAAGGGTGTAGGCTTTGCCAAAATCGGGGATGTCGTGTAGGAGAACGACATAGTTGCCGTAGAGGGATTTGTTTTTGGAATAGGTGTTGATGTAGACGACCGAACCCTCTGCGGCGGCACAGACGCGGTCGGTCGGCAATTCGGTTCGGCGCCAGGGTTGAACAGGGGCAATGTCAATGCCTTCGTGGAAGCGCGGAGAGCCATCGGCATAACGGCGCACGTTGCCAAACATGCCGCTCTCGGGTTTTCCTGTACCAGTATCCATAAAGATACCGTCGCGAACCGAACCGTCCAAGATTTTATGGCCAGTTGGCGTGTAAAGGCGGATGCCTTTAACGGTGGAGGGCGTCGTTTGGCCCTGCACAGAAAGGGGACTCAAACTTGCACTTAACGCGCAAGCCATTGAGCTTAAAAAACGTCTCCTTGTAACCATTTCATCAGTAGTATAGCAGAAGAGGGGGATTTTGGAAATGGTTTTTATTGATTAAGGTAATAAAGGTGGGGCAAAACAAAAAAAAGAAGCACCCCGCAAAGGGTGCTTCCGTTGTTAAGACTGTGTGTAACAATCTTAGTTCTGGCCGGGCTGCCATTCTTCAGAGGAAGCGAAAGCTTCTTCGAAAGCATTGGCGAATGCGCCGAGCTGGGTGGTTGCGCTAGCGTCGGTATCGACTTCGGCGGTGAGACGAGCCACTTCGCCTTCGTCCATGCTGACAGCCTTGATCGAGAGACCGATGCGGCGTTCGTCGCGGTCAATCTTCACGATGCGAGCTTCCACTTCCTGGCCCACCTTGAGTGCGTCACGCACCTTTTCGATGTGCTGGTCAGAGATCTGGGAGATGTGCACGAGACCATCCACGCCGTCTTCCAATTCGATGAATGCACCGAAGGAAGCGATCTTGGAGACCTTACCCTTAACGATCTGGCCGATCTGGTAGGTCGAAGCGATGGAGCTCCAAGGATCGGTCTGAGCCTGCTTGAGGCCCAAGCTGATGCGCTGGTTCTGGGTGTCGATTTCGAGCACGATGGCTTCAACCGGCTGGCCCTTCTGGAGCACTTCGGAAGGATGGTTGATCTTGCGGGTCCAGGACATGTCGGACACGTGAATCATGCCGTCAATGCCTTCTTCCATTTCCACGAATGCGCCGTAGGTGGTGAAGTTACGCACCTTACCGGTGATACGCGAACCGACCGGGTAACGATCCTGGACGGTGTCCCACGGATTGGCTTCGGTCTGGCGGATGCCGAGGGCGATCTTCTGGTTCTGAGAATCGATGCTCAATACCATCACGTTCACTTCGTCGCCAACGCTGAGCACGTCAGCAGCGCGGTTCACGCGCTTCGTCCAGCTGAATTCAGAAACGTGGACGAGGCCTTCGATGCCAGGTTCGAGTTCAACGAATGCGCCATAAGGAGCAATGTTGACAACCTTACCGCGGAGGCGGGATTCCACAGGATAACGGTTTTCGATGTCGTCCCAAGGATTGTTCTGAGCCTGCTTGAGGCCGAGGGAGACGCGTTCGCGTTCCAAGTCGACTTCGAGGATCATCACATCGAGTTCCTGGCCGTTCTTGAGGAGTTCGGACGGGTGCTTGATGCGGCCCCAGCTCATATCGGTGATGTGGAGCAAGCCATCCATGCCATCGAGGTCCACGAATGCACCGAAGTCGGTGATGTTCTTGACCTTACCGTGGACGATCTGACCCTTCTGGAGGGTTTCGAGGAGAGCGTGCTTCTTCTCAGCCATCTGGCTTTCGAGGAGTTCACGACGCGAGACGATGATGTTGCGGCGTTCGTCGGAAATCTTGATGATGGTGAAATCCAATGCCGTATCGGTGATGTAGATGTCCAAGTCGCGGGAGGGGTTGACGTCGACCTGAGAGCCGGGGAGGAATGCATCCACGCCGTCGACAGCCACGATCAAGCCGCCACGAACCTTGCTCTTGATGACGCCAGAAACCGTGTCGCCTTCTTTGTACTTGGCGAGGATAGCTTCCCAGCGGATCTTTTCGTCGGCCTGGCGCTTGGAGACCACGACCATGCCGTTTTCACCTTCGAGGTCGATCAAGAGGACATCGAATTCATCACCGATGTTCACTGCGTCGACGTCTTCGAACTCATTAGCGGGGACAGAGCCGGCAGACTTGCAGCCGATATCGACGAGCACTTCGTTGCCGCGCTTTCCGGTGACCTTACCCTTCACGATCGAGCCAGCAGCGGGAACGCTGTTCTGCTGAGCGAGGGCAGCAATCAATTCATCATAGAGACCACCGGTCTTTTCGACCGCCTTCTGAGGTTTGCGAATAGCCATTTGGCTTTGCTTTCTGTTTAACGGGCGCGCTCCTCATTGCCGTGTCACGCGGACAATTGGTGGCGTTGGGGTGGTTAAGCGCCCGGTTGTTAATGACAATCCTTCTCCCAACGCAGGAAAAGGAGCGCGCATTGTAGCATGATTTGGTTCGGCTTTGCAAGAAAAATACGCGCGTATACGTGTGTAAGGGCCACTGAAACGAAAAAAGAGGACCTTGCTCGCGGAGCAGGGCCCTCTTTTTGACAGTTACTGCGTTACTTCGCGCAGAGCGTGATTTCTGGAATCGCGTCAAGTTCGTTTGGCGTTTCTGCCTCGTTGGGTTCTTGGCAGCGACACGCTTTAGAACAACGGCTGCACTCAATGTGGTGGACCACCGTCGGGTGTGCAAAGAGTTGCGAAGGGGGTGGCGGGGGAGGTGTGGGCAGGAAGGGCGAAGGCCGACGAATGACGTAAGGGGCAAGCGAAAAGAGAAGTGCCGAGAGGGAACACGAGAGGATGAGGATGGTGGAGAGAAGGGTGTTCGGCAACTTGTCTTTGCGACGATGCTTGGGACGTGTGGTGATGTGAGCGACGGTTTCGTTCGAAAGGGCTGTGCAGAGGTCTAACACGTAAGGGGTTGCGATGGAGTAGTAGATTTGACGGCCGCGACGTTCATCGTTGATGATACCATACTGGCGAAGCATCGCAAGGTGCTGACTTGTGGTCGACAAACTCTCATTCGTCTCCGAAGTAATCTCAGCAACGCTCAAAGCACCCTTTGTCAGTAACTCAACAATTAACAAACGGATGGGGTGCCCAAGGGCCTTAAAAATGTCTGCGCGGAATTGTAATGCCTCGTTTTCGTGATTCTTCATCCTCGTTTCCTTCTTCCGAATGAGGCAAATTATAGTATGAACTGCACGAATTCGCAAGGGAAAAAGAAAACCCGGGCAAGGTTACCCGGGTTTTTCTTGAATACACTGCCGTGGGTTAGTTCTCAAACGGCGTCTTCAGGCGCGCCTTGAAGAACTTCGGCGAGGCATTGCCTTGTGGCTTTAAAGGCATCTTGCCATCGGTGAAGGTGTCGCCCTTGGAGGTCGTTTCCGTCCACGCGTCGTTCAATGTCTCCTTTGCCAAGAGTTGGATTTGGCCATTGATGACGCCTTCCTTCACGGTATCCCCCATCTTGATGGATGCCGTCAGGGTGATGTCACCATTGGCATCAATGCTGAAGGCGGAGATGAAGAGTTCGGTCTCAGCCGCAAGATTTTCAACAGGCTTCGTGTTCAAGACATAGGCCATGGTGTAGTCCGCGGCGGCCGTGACCTTCGCGAGGTCGCTTACGGAGAAGGTGCCCTTTTCAATGGCATCGGCAAGCCATGCGGTCACTTCTGCAGGAATGACATTGTCTGTTGCGAGCTCACCATCCGCGCGCTTCAAGGTGATGGTGGTGGCGTCTGGATTCGATTCCGGAATCCACGTCTTGTCATCGCCATAGACGGCTAAGCCAATCACGAATTCGGGTTCGTTGGCTGCCACATAGGCCTTGCGGTCATAGGCGAGCACAAGCGACTTGCCGCCGAGCAACACTGTACCTGGGGGCAATGTGACCACGTCTTCCGAATCTTCAGGAAGGCTCTCCACATCCATCAAGCCTTCCACGGTCCAACCGCTGAGGTCAATGGAATCGGTGTTGGGGTTCGTCAAGCGAATGCCACCTGTGACCTTTTCCATCACAATCGGTGCAAAGGTTGCGGGGTGGGCGTTGGGAATGCCAGCGTTCTTGCCAGCGGCATAACCCGTTTCCCAAGTGGTGTTATTGACCGAATGCGTTTCGTAGAGGTGTTTGCGACGAGGTACCACGTAGTTGTCCCAGAGGTCTTCAAAGGCTTCATCCCAACCCAACGTGTGATTCCAAACGTAGATCACGGTGCCAGTGTAGGCGTTGCCCCACTTGGCGCGGTCGCGTTCTGCATCGGCGGCAGTGACCTCCTTGAAGAGCTTGACGTAATCCCAGAAAGGCGTGTCGGCTTGTTCGGTGTTAGGCGCTTTGAGGTATTCGTCCATCAACGTGCGCAAACGGCGCAAGTACATCTGGCGGATATCAGGATTCTGCCAAAGGGCTTCCACAGCATAGTTGCCATTGCCAACGATTGAACCGTCCACGCGATGCGCGCGAATCTTCCAACCACTATAGAAGGGGTGGGATTTAAAGGAGTCGTCATCTGGACGAAGACCTTTACGATTCCATCCGGGATCATCATTATGATAGAACTGACCAAAGGAGAGGTTGTGGTCATAGGCGAGCGGCATCCAAACGTCATTACCGTTCTTATCCCAGTAGAGCGAGATGTTTGCCCAGATATCATCGCATTCCTGAGTGATACGTGCCATCGCGAGATAGTTAATCCACGCGGGAATATCAAAGGAGTCATAGACGGTGTTCATCAGGACTTTGCGCTTGGCGATGATGTCGTCCGAGAGAGCCGAACCCTTTTCTTCGGCCACAAGTTCGGCCTCGGCTACCTCTTGCGAGGTGGCGAAGGTCTGTGCCCATGCTTTCAAAGGTGCATACGCTTTTTGACTTGTTTCATCGCCATCGTCTGGCGTCTTCTTTTCAACGCTCCCAGCAGAGGTGCCGATAGTTGTTGAGATCGTGCCGACATTCTTATAACCATAACCCATCGGGTCAAGGCCATAGTAGTCTTCAATGAGTTCGTCGGTAAAACGGTTGGAGTGGAAGGCGAGCTGGTAGAATTCGCCATTCAACTGCAACCGAACGGGATAGTGGAACGGTACCTTATTGCCCGCATTGCGCCACATATGGAAGGAGAGGCTCTGACGGATAAAGGTCGGGTCTGCATACTCTGCCGTGAAGGAGGTCTTGCGGATTTCCTTGAGTTTGGTTCCCTTCTTGCCTTCAAGCATATTCTTGCAGGTGAGCGGTTGACACTTGCTAAAACGCAAACCATGTGACTTCTTTGGGAAGTGCGCCGAGGTGTTGCCACGCAAGTCAATACGCACGT
>JAFYMU010000078.1 GCA_017548245.1 Kiritimatiellia bacterium
GAACCAGAAGGGTGGCGATGTTCACTGCTTCTATGTGGCAATCGGTCAAAAACTCTCGACGGTTGCCGCGCTCTGCAAGCAGTTGGAAGAAGCAGGCGCGATGGCCTACACCACCATCGTGGTGGCAGGTGCTTCCGATCCCGCACCGTTGCAGTATCTCGCGCCCTACTCGGGTTGCGCCATGGCAGAGTATTGGATGAATCGTGGCGGTCACGCATTGGTCATCTATGACGATTTGACCAAGCATGCACAGGCTTACCGCCAGATTTCCTTGCTCTTGCGCCGTCCGCCGGGACGTGAAGCCTTCCCGGGCGACGTCTTCTATCTCCACAGCCGTCTCTTGGAACGCGCCGCACAGCTCTCGAACGAAAAGGGTGGCGGCAGCATGACGGCATTGCCCATCGTGGAAACGCAGGCGAACGATATCTCGGCTTACATTCCGACGAACGTAATTTCGATTACAGACGGCCAGATCTTCCTTGAATCGGCCCTCTTCCACCAGGGTCAGCGCCCCGCCATCAACCCGGGTATCTCCGTGTCGCGTGTGGGTGGTGACGCTCAGACGAAGGCAATGAAGAAGGTGGCAGGCCCCCTCCGCGTGTTGCTCGCTCAGTATCGCGAATTGGAAGCCTTCACCTCCTTCTCCTCGGACTTGGATGCCGCCACGTTGGAACAGTTGGCAACTGGCCGCGCCCTCATGCACTCGATTCGTCAGATGCCGGGTAGCCCCAAGTCGGTGGCCGAACAGGTTGCCATCCTTTACGCCGGCACCAATAAGTGGCTCGCGGATATCGCCACAGCACGTTTGCCCGAGGCTCTGAAGGCCTTGTCGAGCGCGTTGGAAACCACGCAAACGGGTCAGGCCTACGCACGTCGCGTGCGTGAAAATCCCGTGTTGGATGACGAACTCAAGACGATGCTCGATGGTTTGATGCAGGACGTCTTGTCTGCTTACAATCCGAAGAGGAAGTAATCCATGCCCAGCTTACGCGAATTTAATGAGCGTTTAGCGTCTATGGCCAGTATGCGCCGTGTGACCAGCACGATGAAGTTGGTCGCAGGGTCGCATCTGCATCGGGTTCAAAGCGACCTCTCCCGTCCGGAACAGTTTACGCGTGATTTGGCCGCGTTGATGCCGATTTTGCAGCAGCCGCGTTTTGCGCAGCACCGTTTATTGCAGCCGCCACCGGAAAAGGGAGCCGCATCTTGCTCGTGACGATGAGCGCGGATCGCGGGTTGTGCGGCGGCTTTAACGCCGCGGTGGTGCGCGCGGTGCGTGAGTTTCACGCCGCCCATGAGGAACGTGCCGCCAAGATTGACCACCTGTACATCGGTCAAAAGGCGTACAACACGTTGAAGGGCGAGTATCCTGGCATTTTGGACCATGTGTTGCCGGCCTCGAGTCACCCCTCGGTGGCAGACTCGGACCGTGTGGCAAAACGCGTCATGCGCGTCTTCTCGTGGAAGATGTATGACGAGGTGTGGTTGATCTCCAATCACTTCGTCAACTCCATGACCAACGATTGCCGCACCGAACGTCTCTTGCCCGATGCGCGTCCCCCTGTACCCAAGGTGCAGGCCGACCCTATGCCGTTGCCGCGTTTGATTGAACCCAATGACGAACGCCTCTTGGAGAATCTCGTCTATCTCTGGATTCAGCTCTCGTTGTACTACGCGATGTTGCACTCCGCGACCGGCGAATTGGCCGCCCGCGTGATGGCCATGAACAACTCCACCATGAATCTTAATGCAATGGAGAAGGAATTGCGCACACGCCGTAACCGTGCCCGTCAGGCGGCAATTACCAATGAACTTACTGAAATCGTCTCCGGCGCAGAAGCGCTGAAATAAGGACACACCCCTATGGCAGACACCACTCTTGAGAAAACAGAAGAAAACATCGGCAGCGTGATTCAGGTGATGGGCGCTGTGGTTGACGTGGAATTTCCGTCTGGGATTCGTCCGCGCCTCTTGACCGCCTTGCGCACGACCAACCCGCTCTTGGATGACAGGCCCTACAACTTGGTATTGGAAGTGGCTCAGCACCTCGGCGACTGCCGTATCCGTGCCATCGCAATGGGTTCGACCATTGGTTTGGTGCGCGGTGCGAAGGTGAAGGATTTGGGTCGCCCGATGGCCATGCCCGTGGGTAAGGGTACGCTCGGCCGCGTAATGAACCTCCTCGGTGAAGGAATTGATGGCAAGGGCGATGTGGTTTGCGAAAAGCGCGACCCCATTCACCGTGAACCGCCCGCCTTTACCGAACAGAGCCCCGACGCCGAAATCCTCGTGACTGGCATCAAGGTGATTGACCTCCTCACGCCCTATCGTCGCGGTGGTAAGATTGGCCTCTTCGGCGGTGCAGGTGTGGGTAAGACGGTGCTCATCCAGGAATTGATTCACAACATCGCCATGGGCCACGGCGGTTACTCCGTCTTTGCAGGCGTGGGTGAACGTACCCGTGAAGGCACCTCGCTCTATCAGGAAATGGAAGAAGCAGGCGTGTTGGATAAGACCGCCATGGTCTTCGGTCAGATGAACGAACCGCCAGGTGCACGTTCGCGTGTCGCTCTCTCCGCCCTCACGGTGGCCGAACACTTCCGTGACGAGATGAATCAGGACGTGTTGCTCTTCATCGACAACATCTTCCGTTTCACCCAGGCTGGCGCAGAAGTGTCGGCATTGCTCGGTCGTATTCCCTCCGCCGCCGGTTATCAGCCCTCCCTCTCCACGGAAATGGGTGAGTTGCAGGAACGCATCACCTCCACCAAGGCCGGTTCGATCACCTCGGTGCAGGCTGTCTACGTGCCCGCTGACGACTACACCGACCCTGCTCCCGCCACGACCTTCGCTCACCTTGACGCAACGACCGAACTCTCCCGCGCGATTGTGGAAAAGGGTATCTATCCCGCTGTGGATCCCTTGACCTCGACCTCGTCGATGCTTGACCCTGCTGTGGTGGGTGAAGAACACATCCGCGTGGCACATGGCGTTCAGCAACTCTTGCAGCGCGCCAAGGAACTCCAGGACATCATCGCCATCCTCGGTATGGATGAACTCAGCGAAAGCGATAAGATGACCGTGGCCCGTGCGCGTAAGGTGGAACGTCTCCTCTCGCAACCCTTCCACGTGGCAGAAAAGTTCTCGGGTATCCCGGGCCGCTTCGTGAAGTTGGAAGACACCTTGCGTTCCTTCGCAGAAGTGTTGGACGGCAAGTGCGACGACCTGCCGGAAGCCGCCTTCTACATGGTCGGTTCCATCGACGACGTGCGCGAAAAAGCCAAGACCCTCGCACGTTAATTAGGGAGTCCCTATGGCCTCTGAAACACCCTTTCACTTCTCCATCGAAACGCCTTCGGGCATCTTCATTGAAGGTGACGATATCACCTCGGTGGAAGTGACCACCGATATCGGTAAGCTCGGCATCATGGCCCGTCACGAACCCATCGTGGCGGCCTGCCCGCCTGGGTTAATGCGCATTTGCCAAGGGGGCGAATGGATTACCTTCCGCACCTCGCGCGCCATCTTGGTCGGCGATGGTCAAAAGGTGAAACTGCTCACCCCCCTCGCCCGCCTCGCCGTGGGTTAAGCTCACCCCAAGCCCTATTCCAAACAAAAAGACCGCGCACCCGCGGTCTTTTTGTTTATTCCCCCTTGCTGGGGGTCACGCCGCC
>JAFYMU010000079.1 GCA_017548245.1 Kiritimatiellia bacterium
ATGAACTTCATCGAGATGTTCCATGCATAGAAGATGGATCAAGATTATCTTCGTGCGCATCTGGAAGGCTTTGAGCAGGCAGAGAAGGTCTTGCGTCAGTTGATTGCAAAGCATGGCGGTGTGGTGATTGCCTTGCCGCACATGGGCAACTGGGACTTGGCGGCAGTGACCTGTTCGGCCTTTAATCTCCCCCTGATGGCGATTGCACGTGCACAAAATAATCCCTTATTTGAAGCGTGGATGCGTCGGAATCGTCTGAATGTGCAGACGATTGAACGCCGCCATCCGAGTTCGTTTGTGCGCATTGCCCATCACTTGAAGGGTGGGGGCGTCTTTGCGATTTTGCCCGATGTGCGTCATAACAAACCGGGTGTGAGCACCACGGTCTTTGGAAAGCCGGACGTGCAATTGGGCAAGGGGCTTGCGAAGTTCTCGCGTATGGCCAATGTGCCGATTTTGCCCATCGCAATGGTTCGTAAGGATGCTTCGCACCACCAGATTTGCCTTGGCGATCCGATCTATCCCGATTTGGATGCAGAGACGGCCGATGATGCCATTCGGATTACGCAGGCAGTTTGGAATATCTTTGAAAAGCGGATCCGCGAGATGCCCGAACAGTGGTTCTGGCACAATCGTCGTTGGATTTTAACTCCGCTCTATACGAAAACTCGATAATTCACATTCACTTGTTCTAAGGAAACGATACAACTTATGATTCTCGTCAACGAAAATTTCGGTAAGCTTCAGGCTTCTTATCTCTTCTCTGAAATCGCGAAGCGCGTCAAGGCCTACCAGACGGCCAATCCCGATGCCGCTGTGATCCGTTTGGGCATTGGTGACGTGACGTTGCCCTTGGCCCCTGCTTGCCGTGAAGCCATGCACAAGGCCGTGGATGAATTGGGCGAAGAAGCCACCTTCCGCGGTTATGGTCCGGAACAGGGTTATGATTTCTTGCGTGAAGCCATCGCCGTGAATGACTACCAGTCGCGCGGTTGCGATATCAAGGCTTCTGAAATTTTTGTCAGCGATGGTTCTAAGTGCGACTGCGCGAACATTCAGGAACTCTTCGCTCAGGAATTGAAGATCGCCATTCCTGACCCCGTCTATCCCGTGTATGTGGATACGAACGTGATGGCTGGTCGTACGGGTGATGCCGCAGAAGGCCGTTATCAGGGTTTGTATTACTTGGAAAGCACGGCTGAAAACGCCTTCGTGCCGGCTCCTCCGTCGGAACGCGTGGACTTGATCTACCTCTGCTTCCCCAACAACCCCACGGGCGCTGTGGCCACGAAGGAACAGTTGAAGGCATGGGTGGACTACGCTAAGGCCAATCAGGCTTTGATTCTCTTTGATGCCGCTTACGAAGCCTTCATCCGCGATCCTGAAATCCCGCACTCGATCTATGAAATCGAAGGCGCTAAGGATGTCGCCATTGAATTCCGTTCCTTCTCGAAGAAGGCAGGCTTCACGGGCGTGCGTTGCGCTTTCACGGTGGTGCCTGAAAACTTGGTCGCTTACACGAAGGCTGGCGAAAAGGTGGCGATGCACGCCCTTTGGAATCGTCGTCACACGACGAAGTTCAACGGCGTCTCCTATCCTGTGCAGCGCGCCGCTGAAGCGGTGTACTCGCCTGAAGGTGCCCGTCAGACGGCAGAGCAGGTGGACTACTACTTGGGCAATGCCAAGTTGATCCGCGAAGGCGTTCAGGCCCTCGGCTTTGATTGCGTGGGTGGCGACAACTCGCCCTACGTGTGGGTGAACGTGAAGGGCGACTCTTGGGAATTCTTTGATCGCCTCTTGAACCAGGCTCAGGTGGTGACCACGCCGGGCGCAGGTTTCGGTAAGTGCGGCCAGGGTTACATCCGTATCTCTGCCTTCAATAACCGTGAAAAGGTGATTGAAGCAATGGGTCGCATCGCAGCAGCCCTTAAGCAGTAATGCTTGAACAGGTGACGTGTCGGGGAAGCCCCCGGCACGTCCTCTTTATTTTACTCAATTCTCTTTTATCTTCATTTGCAAGGAGCGTAACAATGACCGGCAATATGTTAATCGCACAGAGCGGTGGCCCATCGATGGTGATTAATCAGAGCTTGGTTGGCGCTATTTTGGCGGCCAAGGGTTCGGATAAGATCGTTGAAATCTATGGCGCATTGCATGGGATTCAGGGCATTTTTGATGAAGCCTTCATTAATTTGCGTGCTGAACCCGATGAGGTGTTGTTGCGCGTCGCCCAGACGCCGAGTTCGGCATTGGGTTCGGTGCGTCGTAAGCCGACGGCAGATGATTGCCGCGCCATCTTTGAAATCTTGGCTCGTCGCAATATCCGTTATTTCTTCTACATCGGCGGTAATGACTCGGCTGAAACGGCTAACATCATTGCAGAAGAGGCCGAACGTCAGGGTTATGAGATGTGCTGCTTCCATATCCCGAAGACGATTGACAATGACTTGTTGGGCAATGACCACACCCCTGGTTACGGTTCGGCAGGCCGTTTCGTTGCATGCGCGGTGCGTGGCGATGACCTGGATAACCGTGCTTTGGGCGGCGTGAAGATCGACGTCATCATGGGTCGTAATGCTGGCTTCTTGACGGCAGCGGCGGGCTTGGCGCGTCAGGATCCCGATGATGGTCCGCACTTGGTCTATGTGCCTGAGCGCACCTTCACGGTGGATGGCTTTGTGAATGATGTGGCCCAGTGCATGGAACGCTATGGCCGTTGCGTAGTGGCCGTGAGTGAAGGCATTCGTGGCGCAGATGGTCGTGCCATTGCCGAAAGCTTCTCGACGGAAACGGACGCGCATGGCAATGTGCAGTTGACCTCGGGTGCCTTGGGTGAAAACTTGGCCGCCGTGATTCGCGAACGCTTGAAGATTAAGCGTGTGCGCGCCGATACCTTTGGCTTTATCCAGCGTTGCTTCGTGGGGATTACCTCGGAAAGCGATGCGACCGAAGCCCGTCGCGTTGGCGAAGAGGCTGTTAAGGCCGCCGTCAGCGGTGAGTACCGCAGCGGCACGATTGCGATTTTGCGTCAGCCGGGCGAAGACTATGAGATTTCGTATGCCGTGAAGCCGTTGGCCACGGTCGCTAAGCACACCCGCGAATTGCCGGATGAATACATCAACGCAGAAGGCAACAATGTAACGGAAGCCTTCTTGGCCTATGCTCGTCCCATTGTGGGGGCATTGCCTGAAACGGCACGTTTCAATCAGTTGCGTGCTTAAAAAGATGCAGTTTGGCACAGAAGCGTTTCAGGGCTTATCCTGAGCCTGCTTTTGTGCTAAACTATTGCCTATTTCACGTTAGCCCCAAAGAAGGATTGGGATGTTCCTAAAACAGATTGTTATGGCTTCTCTTATTGCCGTCGTTGCCTCCGCAACGTACGGCCAATCTGTTTTTGATATGCCCAAACTCTTCCCGCAGCACCGTCAATATCTGAGCGAATTCGTGACGGCGCTTCAAAAGGGCAATCTTTTAGCCGCAGAAACTGCCGCACGCACCGCAGTCAAACTCTTCCCCAATGATGCCAACTGGCACTACAATGTGGCTTGCGTTTGTGCGAAGAGCCAACGCATTGATGAGGCATTGGTTTGGTTGCGTAAGGCAGTGGACTTAGGCTTCCGTGATGCACGTCAATTGCAAGAGGATACCGATCTCATCGCGTTGCGCCAGCAGGCAGCGTTCGGCGAACTCCTAAAGCAAGTCCAAGCGCTTGCAGGCAGTAAGCAACAGAATGCCACCTTGCGTTCGGCTCAGGCCGATGTGCTTGCCGTTGGTGCAGAATTAACGGTGACGCCGCAGAATACCCAATGGAATTGGGACCCGAATCAGGGCGGTTACATGACCACGTTGTTGCAGCAGGTGGGGGATCGCACGGTCGCGGCAGAACGTTATCAAGGCCCCTATGCCGAGTTGATTCAACCGTGGTTGCGCGAAGGCACGGCGGCTGGTAACGCGGGTGATTTGTATGTGAATCGCGATGAAGATCGCACGCAAGTGTCCTATGAAGCCTTCCCAGGCTTGACGCCCGTGGTCTATTCGGATGAGGCGCAGTTCGCCAAGGCACATGTTGGGGCGGCAAATGGTCTCTTTTCTTCTGGCGTGACGACTTACCCAACGGTTGGGTTGAGTTCCTTGTCGTTGGCCAATACCCTCTTTTGGCGTTCGCTCCCGCGTTTGATTACCACCGAAGCCCAGGCCGATGTGCTCTCCTTCCGTTTGGCAGCGGCCAATCAATTGTACGTGTACGATGCCTCTTCGGATTATAGCGCCCAACATCAAGCTGATTTGTTGACGGCGTTGACAACGCAGTTTATCGTTTCTGGAAGCCAGATGGGCACGGATACGGATGTCAAGGCAAAGGCCGAACGCCTCACGTCGTTGATCTTGGCGGGCCTTGCGGCGATGCGTCCTGAGACGAAGCAGGCAATGTTGCAACGCGGTTTGTTGGTGCCGACGATGCAGATGCTCTTGCGTCAACACGTGAAGGGCAGTAAGGGGTACTGCACCCCAACCGCACATCCGACGGTCTTTGACGTGGATTGTATTGATGGCGAGGGCTTTATTCAAGTGGCTCATGCGTTGAAGCCCGCACAACTGCCCGTCTCCTTCCAGATTGCGGCTCGTTATGAGACGATGCCCCGTCAGTACATTGATTACTTTGATGCGCCGCAGAGCGAACGCATCTCTGACACGCCGTGGTCGATTAAGCGTGTCGTGCGTGGCAAAGAGAAGACGCGCAAGTTGACGGTGGCGGCTCAAACGGTTGAGCGCGGCGTGACCTATCAGTGGTTTGTGGTAAATGGTTTGGAAGAGAAGATCCGCATCCGTTCGTTGACAAAGGATAACGCCTTGGTCACGCTTGAAGTGGATTATCACGGTGCTTACGAACAAGAGGGCTTCAAGAAGCGTCATGTTGATTTGGCCTGTGTAGCTTTGCGTGATGGCAAACCCGCTTCGGCGCCGTGTTTCGTCTCCTTCCGTTATCTTGCGAACGAACGTCGCACGTATGATGCCAAGGGCCGCATTCAACAGATTGATTACACCGTGCCGTCAACAGGGTTTGTTTACGAAGATCCCGCACTGTCCGCCTTTAAGAATTGGCGCGACGATTACCAGTATGATGGTGCAGGGCGTTTGATGGGATGGACGCGTACGACATCCACCGGAACGCAAGTGGAATTTGATGCCTACGGACGTCATATCTTGGACAAACATCCAAACGGAAAGCCGAAGCGCGTGGTAAAAGTCTCGTATATGCCGCGTGTGGATGCGAAGAGCAATGCGGTGACTTCGCCGGCGATTGAACTTTTACAAGCTGATACAGAGCACATGCTAACCCTTTAACGATTAAGGACCTTATGAAATTCTTGAACTTATCTCCTTTGACACAGAAGCGACTTGAACGTTTTCGTCGTAGCCGCGTGGCGTTTTGGTCGTTGCGTTTGTTGATTGTGCTCTACATCATTAGCTTGGGCGCAGAGTTTATTTGTAACGGCAAGCCGTTGCTGATGCGTTACAATGGCGAATGGTCGTGCCCCTTCTTGTTGACCCAACCGCCAGAAAATGTGCGTGAAGCCACGGGGGAAACGACGCACGTGGACTATCGTCTCTTTACCAAGAGTGAAGCCTTCAAGAAGGATAGTGCCAACTTTGCCTTGTTTGCACCTGTGCGTTACTCGCCCGGTGAAACGTTGGATACCGCTGACCTTGAAGAAGATAAGGTGGTGACCTTGTCGTTGATTCCCAATCAGCCGGTGGGTCGCTTCAACTTAACCCGTGACTTTGCAATCGTTCGTCAGGACAACTGCAAGCAGTTCTTCCCCAATGTGGAATTGCACGATGGCCACACCAACTTGGCCGATGTGATTGATGTGACGCCGGAGTTGCGTCAGGAGATCAATCGTCGTATGTTGGGCGAAGCCTGCGGTACCTATGAAACGATTGTCACGCCGATGCCGTTGCGTGCCTTCAAGTGGCAGCAGTTGAAGTTGGTGCTTTCGCCGACGTCGGGCGAAGAATTGCCGGCGACCTTGCGTGTGAATTTGCGCGCCATCTTGCCGGATAACCAACGTTTCTTGCCGAAATTGACCTATGTCTTCACGCGTACGGAAGACGAACAGGGTGAATTGACGGTGATGACGTGCAAGTCTTGGGGTAAGCATACGCCTCCGCCCTCTGAAGAATTGTTGGCCCAGTTGAAGGAGTGGGCGGCCCGTGGTTTCCGTAAGGACTTGACGGCTGCTGATGGCATCTCCTACATCGATCCTGAGATGGGCACGGTCTATGCCGTTTACTCGGGTAACAACATCCGCTTCCCGTTCCCCCCGACGAGCCGCCACATCTTTGGTTTGGATGGCTCGGGTCGTGACGTCTTCTCGCGTATTGTCTACGCCACGCGTATTGCGATGAGCTTCGGCTTGTTGTTGGCTGTGACCGCCACGGTCTTGGGTATGACGATTGGCTCGATCCAGGGTTACTTTGGTGGTAAGGTCGATATCTGCGTGCAGCGTTTCACGGAAATCTGGGCCGCCATGCCCTTCCTCTACATCATGGTGTTGGTGGGCGCCGTCTTTGGACGTAGCTTCTGGTTATTGTTGTTGGTCTACGGCCTCTTCTGTTGGTTGGGCTTGTCCTACTACATGCGCGCCGAATTCTTGCGTTTGCGTAACCGTCCCTTCGTGGCCGCCGCCCGTTGCCAGGGCTTGACGAATGCCCGCATCATCTTCCGTCACATCTTGCCGAACGCCTTGACGCCGATTATCACCCTCTTCCCCTTCTTGTTGGTGGGCGCAATTGGTTCGTTGGTGTCGCTTGACTTCTTGGGCTTCGGTTTGCCGCCGTTGACGCCGAGCTGGGGCGAATTGTTGAACCAGGCTCAGACCTATCGTTGGGCATGGTGGTTGATTCTCTTCCCATCGCTTGCCATTTTCACAGTGATGTTCCTTACCGTCATGGTGGGTGAAGGTGTGCGTAACGCATTTGACCCGAAACCGTTCAGCAAGCTTCAGTAAAGGTGTGACGCAATGTCTAATTCCGAACAACCTCTTCTTCAAGTCCGTAATCTTACCATCGCCTTCGAAAACGACGAGACGCGTCAGGCTGTTACCACGGTTCAGAATGTCTCCTTTGATGTGCATCGTGGCGAAATCCTCTGCATCGTCGGTGAATCTGGCTGCGGTAAGTCGGTCAGCTCGATGTGCATTCCGCGCCTTTTGCCTTCGCCGCCTTCTCGCATTTTGGGCGGTGAGATCCTCTTTGAAGGCGTAGACTTGTTGAATCTCTCCATTGACAAGGTGCGCGCTTATCGCGGTAAAAAGATTGGCGTGATCTTCCAGGATCCGATGACGGCATTGTCGCCGTTGGTGCGTATCGGCGACCAAATCATTGAAGCCGTTCGCATTCACGAACCCGAAATCACGAAGGAACGCGCTCGCGAACGCGCCCTCTTGTGGTTGGGCAAGGTCGGCATCCAGAATCCTGAACTCGCCTTGCGTTGCTACCCTTATGAATTGTCGGGCGGTATGCAGCAGCGTGTGATGATTGCCATGTGCTTGATCTTGGAACCGCAGTTGGTCATCGCAGACGAACCGACCACGGCGTTGGACGTGACGATTCAGGCGCAGGTCTTGGATTTGATGCTCCAGTTGCACCGTAAGGATTCGGGCATGATCTTCATTACCCACGATATGGGCGTCGTCTATCGTATGGCGCATCGTGTGGCCGTGATGTACGCGGGTCAAATCGTAGAAATGGCTGACCGCGATACCTTCTTCGCAGGTCCGAAGCACCCCTATGCGCGCGCCTTGTTGGAGGCTTTGCCTTCTCATGCAACGCGTGGTAAGACCTTGCGTGCCATCCCTGGTCAAGTGCCGAGCCCTGGTAACTATGCACCGGGTTGCCGCTTTGCCGAACGTTGCGATTGCGCACGTCCTGAATGTGCATTAACGCCTCCTGAGTTAGCACCTGTTGGCACACACTTGGTGCGTTGCCCCTATGCGCAATGAGTAACGATGCCTTCCAACAGACGCCTGAACCGCTTCAGGCGTCTCCTTTTTTGATGCGAACCGAAGCGCTGTTGGGTGCTGCCGCACTTCAACGGTTGCAAGCGCTCCACATCCTTGTCGTGGGGGTTGGTGCAGTAGGGGGCGCTTGCGCAGAGGCCTTGGCGCGAAGTGGCATTGGCCGCTTGACGG
>JAFYMU010000080.1 GCA_017548245.1 Kiritimatiellia bacterium
CCACGGTCAACCCGCTAGCCCGACGACGCTCGGTAAGGAACTCGCAGTCTTTGTGCACCGTTTGAACCGTCAGGCCGCGCAGATTGACGCGATTGTGCTACCGGCCAAGATGAATGGCGCAGTGGGTAACTACAATGCGCACACGTCGGCGGCTCCGGATGTGGATTGGCCCGCATTGTCGCGTCGCGTGATTGAAGGGTTTGGTCTCAGCCAGAACCCCTACACGACGCAGATCGAAAGCCACGATGGTATGGCCGAACTCTTTGACGCGTTGCAGCGTTGGAACCGCATCCTCTTCGATTTGGATCGCGACGTGTGGATGTACGTCTCGATGAAGTATTTGAAGCAGAAGGTGGTCGCCGGTGAAGTGGGTTCGTCCACGATGCCGCACAAGATTAACCCGATCGACTTCGAAAACTCCGAAGGTAACATCGGTCTTGCCGAAGCGATCCTCGGTCACCTCGCGCGCAAGCTCCCCGTGAGCCGCATGCAACGTGACTTGACGGACTCCACCGCCATCCGCAACATCGGTGCAGGCTTTGCCTATTCGCTCATCGCAGTCGCTTCGACGCAGCGTGGTTTGGGTCGCATGAGCCCCAATGAAGCCGCGCTCGCCGCAGATCTCGACAACGCATGGGAAGTCTTGGCCGAACCCATCCAGACGGTGATGCGTCGTTATGGCGTGCCGAATGCTTATGAAAAGCTCAAGGCATTGACTCGTGGTAACGCGATGACGGCGGAAACCATTCGCGAATTCATCGGCACGTTGGAAATTCCTCAGGCTGATAAGGATCGCCTCTGCGCTATGACGCCTGCGGATTACATCGGCTTGGCGGCTCAGATGGCGCTCAAGTAAGTGCGCGTTTAGCGTAAGAAGAACAGGTGACTGCGCGAGCAGTTGCCTGTTTTTTTGTTTACTTGGAAGCGATTTCCATCAAAGGGGTGTGGCATTTGGGGTTAAGCCGTGGTACAATAGGGGCATCTTCATTATGGCATCATCTAAACGTATCTTCACCTATTCAGCGGCTACACACGGGTTGGTTCTCCTGCTCGCGGTAGCATTGTGCACCGATGGGTGTTTGAACCGTTCGCCAAAGGAAGAGATTATCCCGATGGAATTCATCGTGGTGACCGAGGAAAATGCCGCGGATGTCCTGGCAGAGGAGCCCAACGAAGAGGTTGAGCCCGAACCCGAACCGTTGCCCGAACCTCCCACACCCGATCCACTCCCTCCCGAACCCGAACCCCTCCCGACGCCCCCTGAGTTGCCGCCGGACCCCGCGCCACTTCCGCCTCCAAAGAAGGTCGATCCTCCCAAACCGAAACCACCCGAACCCAAGAAGGTGGAACCCAAAAAGGAGGAGAAGAAGCCCGAACCCAAGAAGGAAAAGCCGAAGCCGAAACCGGTCAAAATCGGCAAACGCGTTGGGCCCATAACGACGGGCAAGAAGGATCCGAAGAAGGCTGCCACAGAGAAGGCGCTCTCAAGGGAAGAGATTGAAAAATTGCTGGGCGCAGGCGCGAAATCCGGTGGGAAAAATCAGATTCCGCCGAATGAAGCTTCGCGCAACTATGGCGTGATTCAACGTGTCTTCAAAGAGGCGTGCGATCAGTATGGTCTTGAATCGTCGCCCACGGGCAAGGATCCGCAAATCGCGATTACCTTTGGTGCCAATGGCGCCATTCAGTCCATCCGCGTGGCACAGTCGTCCGGTAATTCAAGCTACGACAACCAGGTGCTCTCGGCCTGCCGTCAGGTTCGCCGTGTCGATGGCCTCTCCCAAACCTTCCTCCGCGAATACAAAACCGTTACCCTCCGCCTCAACATTGATTGAGTGCTTGCAGGGGTGAACACGTTCTCGGCGTAACAATCAACTCACAACGATAAGGGTCCGCAGCGACCAAATAAACAACGGCCCTTTGGGTTATTTGCCCAAAGGGCTTAAAATATGTTAATCTTTTAGTGTTGAACACGGAGGTGAGTGATGAAGCGCTTTGTTTGTTTGCTAGTTTCGGTTGTTGCCTTTGGTCGGGTGATGGCGGAGGCCGCGGCCGCTCAAACGCCGCCAGCGCGTGAGGGCGAGGTAATGGCGGAGGCTTCTGAGGTTAAACCCGCGCAGCCCGCGGAGGCTCAAGCGGTTGGTAAAGAGGCTGATACGCCTGTAGTGCCCAAGATATGCGTTCCAACCAAGCCCGCAACAATGGAGAGCGAGGCCTTTCGTCGGGCAAAACGGAATCATCGTGGGATGCCGATTGATGGTTGTGCGCCCGTACCGCGTCATTTGATGCGCGAACGTTTTGGCGAACCCGATCATGCGTTGCCCAAGAAAGAGGCGTAAGATTGGGGAGGGTGGCGCAGATGGAGCTGCTGATTCAAGATGTTTTGTGGCAGGGTCGCCGCGTGGATGTGGCCATCGCGGAGGGGGTGTTTACCGCGATTGAACCCGCAGGCACGTTGGAGCCTACGCCCTCGACCACCTGTCTCTCGGGGCGCCACTTCCTCTTACGTTCGCCCTTTTACAACACGCACACGCACCATGCGATGACGCTGCTGCGTGGGGCGGGTGAGGATTTGCCGCTCATGGCGTGGTTGAACCAACGCATCTGGCCGCGTGAGGCGCGTTTAACGTCGGAACTGGTGGCCGCGGGCACGCGTTTGGCAATTGTGGAGAGTTTGCATTCGGGGTGTGTGGCCTTCAATGATATGTACTTTCACCAACCGGCAATCTTGCGCGTTGCGCAGGAGATGGGGGTGCGAGCGCGGGTGGGTTTGATGGTGATGAACCAGGTGTCAGACCACATTGAAAACGAAGCCGCATTAGCGTTGCGCCCCACCTTACCCAAGACGCTCAACCTCTGTCTTGCGCCCCATGCGTTGTACACGACCACGACCGAACAACTCTGCGCGATGGCGCGTCAGTCGGAGGAACTCGGTTTGCCGATTCATATCCACGCCGCTGAAACGTTGGCCGAATGCGAGATTGCACGCGAACGGTTTCACGCCGCGACTCCGGTTCGTTATCTCGACGCCTGCGGGTTGCTCAAGTCCGATACGATTTTGGCGCACTGTTGTCATGTGACCGATGATGATTTGGCCTTGATGGCGCAACGGGGTGTGACGGTGGCGCACTGCCCGCAGTCCAATCAGAAGTTGGGCAGTGGCACCTTCCCGTGGGCAAAGGCGCGCGCCGCAGGGGTCAAGGTGACGGTAGCAACCGATGGGGCGGCTTCGAATAACAGTTTGTCAATGATTGCCGAGGTGAAGGCGGCCGCGCTTTCGGCCAAACTCGGAGCCTCTTCGCCCGAGGCGGTGACGCTTGCAGAGGTGGATGAAGCGGCGACAACGGTAGCGGCCCGCGCCTTGGGCTTCGCCAATGCCGGCGAGATTGCAGTTGGGCGTGAGGCAGATTGCATTTTGGTGGATTTACGTTTACCCGCCTTTGCGGCCGGGAATAATCCCGATGCGGACTTCATTTACGCCGCGGATTCGTCCTGCGTGGATACCGTGATTTGCGCAGGGCGGATTGTGATGCAGAACAAAGTGGTGCCCAACGAAGCGGCGATTCTTGCCGAGGCACGTGAGGCCGCAGCATGGTTGCGGAAGGAGTCGGTATGAAACGGTTTTGGTTGTTGGCGCTCGCGTGGCTCTGTTGGGCCCCGATACAGGCACAACAGGTGATTGTCGCGCCCGAACATAAGACGCATGAGCGTTATGAGATTACCTTTTATGGGATTGAACTCCCGCGCGAAGGGGCACACTTGTTATTGGTGATTGATGTCTCCAAGTCGATGTCGCGCAAAGATGGGGCACGCACCACGCCAGGGCGCCGTTGGGACACGCTCTTAGATGAGGTGCAAGCGATGCAAGAGGCGATGCATGCAGTGGCCAAACGCGGTGTGCCCTTTCAAGTGAGTGTCATCTTTGAGGGTGGCGATGTGCCGCACAAGGGTGAAGGCCCCTTTAATATGGCCGATGCCGCAGCAGGGGAGGCACTGGTCACATTGCTCAAAGGACAGAAGTTTAAGTCGGGTGGCAATTTTGAGGTGACCTTTGGTGAAACGTTGTGGGATGTGGTCGCGCGTCAGGCAATCACCTATGTGATTTATCTGGGTGATGATGATATTGGCACCTACGCGGAGGCGGTTCGGGAATCCCTTGCGCGTTGGTACACGCCCCCAGAAAAACCTGATGCACTCACACGAAAGTGTCAAAAACAAAAGGCCAACTGGCGGTTGCATTGGAAACACTGGCGTCCAACCAAACGCGGCCAGCCGTCCTTCAGCACCACCAAACGCCTCCCGCCACCACCTAAGGATGTGACCTTCTCGTGCGTCGCCATCGGTCAGTCCTCACCCCTCCTTGAAG
>JAFYMU010000081.1 GCA_017548245.1 Kiritimatiellia bacterium
ATTGACAATCACTGGTGCCGCGGCGGCCGTCGGCGTAACAGCCGTAAAGAAAGCCGCCTGAGCAAAACGTTCGGGCACCCCACAGAGGAGCATCCCTTGCCATAAGAGAGGAGGAAAGAGGAGATTCACCGCCAGCACCCGCCAATGGGTTGCCGTCAAGGTCTGTCGCGTCAGGGTCATACGCAAAAAGACCACGGTCAGCATGTAGGCCAAAAAGACCGCCATCAACGGTTTTAACGCCGCCAACCACGGGCAGAACCAACCTCCCGCAAAGCCAAAAATTAATAGCAACGTGCGTAACATCCGCTCGGCCCCCGCCCCGCGTGCGCCTTACGCCGTGCGCGGCGCAGTATTCTTGCGGAACAAGATATAGAGCACCAAGTCGGTCGTCACGAGCAAGAGATCCATCACATAGAGCCACAGCACATACTGTTCGATCCCGGGCTCGGTCGGCGGATTGAGCGTTTTGTGAATAATACCGCACACATAACCGCTCATCACAATGCCCATGAACATCGGTGACTTGCCGCGCACAAAACGCGTTCGCAACGATTTTGCAATCGATGCTGGCCAGCTTACGCCAAAGGCCAGCAACATCATTGCCTCAAAGAGCCATCCTGTCATGCTTACATCATCTCCGGAGGCGGCGGCAACGGCGGTTCGCCACCCGATGCGCCATCGGACTGTTCGGTCGTTGCGAGCGAAATATTCGCAATACCTGCCAAACGGCAAGCGTCCACAACCTTCATGAAGTCAGCATACGACGTGGCCTTATCGGCGCGCACAATCACCGGTTGGTCAGGCAAATAACCCGCCACCTGCGTGAGCAAACGGTTCAACCCCTCGCCCTGCAAGACACGACCATTCACCGTGACGCGACCATCCTGCGACACATTCAAAATAATCTCACCCGGCAAACGCGTCGAAGAATGCCCCGACTTCGCGCTAGGCAGCGTCAATTCAACCTCGTATTCCCACTGGGAGAAGACGGAAGAGGTCACGAAAAAGCACAAAAGCAAGAAGACCACGTCCATCATCGCGGTCATCTGGAAGGTCGGCAGAGCCGGCTGTCGGCGACGAAAATTCATGCGTCACCTCAGTCCTGAGCGTGCTTACTCGTCAGCACTGCCACCAATTCCGCACAAGCACTTTCCAACGTTGCCACCAACTTCGCCGCACGACGACGGAAGAAGGCATACATCATCATTGCCGGAATTGCCACAAACAAACCGAAAATCGTCGTAATGATAGCCTGCGACACACCCTCAGCCAAGAGCGTCGGCTTTGCCGCTGCCAAGTCCGATGCCACCGCACCGAAGGCCGAAAGCATACCCATCACCGTGCCGAGCAAGCCCACCATCGGCGCAATCGTTGCGATTTCCAACAACCACTGCGTCTGGCCCTGAATCAAGTCCGACTGACGCGCACCTTCGCTCTCAGCCACCTTCGAAATCAATTCCGCACTCGCACACGGCGCACTCCGCACCGCATCCAACGTCGCAATCATCACCGCCGACAACGGCGAGGGCGTATCTTCGCACAAACGACGTGCTTCCGTGGTATCCGCCTGCAACAAATAAGACGGCAAATCGCGACGCAAACGACGCGGCGCCACAGCACGTTCGCGCAACGTAGCCAAGAAATACAAGCAGAACGTCGCACCAATCACGCTCATGCCCAACAAGACCCACATCACCCAACCACCGTGTTCCCACGCTTCAAGCAACGTCATCGTAGCGGCACTAGCAGCCAAAAAAGTCATTGTCATAACTCAATCGTCCTTTCAAGAAAGTGCATAGTATACCATTTTTTATACACTATTAATAGGGGGTTATTAATAGTAAGTCGCCAGTTCGCGATCCCAAAACCGCAAATGCAGCGGATTCCTGAGCGTCTCTTCCACGATTAACGCCTCCGCTCGCGCCATGCGATCCCCCTCCGCGCCCAACTGTTTCAAGCACGGCAAGTGGGGGCACTGCTTCGTGAGATAGACGAACCACGCCGCGGCATCATAGGACGTAATCGCCTCAAAACGTTTGAGGAGCAACGCCTCGGTACCGGCCAACACGGGACACGTTTCCTCATAAATCGACTGACACGTATCAATCGCATCATCCAGCGCCCAAAACCAATCGATCCCGTTCGGCCAGAAACGGCTGTCGTGGTGCTTATCAGTATATCTTCTCAAACGGAAGGGCGCGTTTATTTTCGCCTCCGTTTGCGCATTCAACCGTTCCAACGTCGCCTCCCAACGCCCATCGTTGCGCAACTCTTCCGCATATTCATTCAGCCACACCATCACATTTATGAACAGCGTATCCCACCCATCCCGTTCTTCCAAAAGGTAATTCATCATCATTGGGAAGAAGTAAATCACCTCACCATACGTTCCCGCCGGCAACCGCCCCTGAAAGAGACAGTTAAACTCATAAAACGCCATCTGCTGATCCGGCGTAGCAAGAATGGACCGCAATTCCTCCTCATCAACAAAATCCCCACCCGGATCACTCAATCGTGTCGGCCGCGCCAAATTCCGCATCATTCATCCCTCCTTAACAATGAACCCCTACATCATACAAAATCGCCACCAGCGCACCCCAAAGTGACAAGCTAATCCCCATCAGCATCAGCAACAGCACATAAGGATAGACCTCATCCCCAATTGGCAGACGCTTCAGTTGTTTCACGCAATAAGGGAACAAAAACCATACGAAGAGCGGTGCAAAAAGACCGCCCAACCAAAAGTACAAAATAAGGCGATTCTCTTCAATCGCGAAGCATTGTTGGACACGCTGACGAAGACGACTCATGCGTAACATCCCCTACTCCATTTCAAACTGACAACAGGTGCTCTTAGGCGCAGAGCACGCATCTTCCATCGCCGCATGTGGCTGTTTTTGACGTTGCCCCGAGAGTAACACCGTCAGAAGAATTGCTTGAACAAGATAAAGCACGCACCCTAATACAGGCATCATTAGGACGCGCCAATAAAGAACTCCGTACCGAGGATGGTGAAGCTGCTTTTTGCAATAAGGAACCAAAAACCATGCCGCAATCGGTGCGAAGATAAACCCAAGAAAACACAATCCCTCGATTTTAAACCGTTCCTTACCCGTCAAACGAAAAGCCAGCTTTTGCCGTTGGGTAACGACCTCTTCTATCGCCAATAACTTATCAATCCATTGCATCCTCCATCCCTCCTTAATGCCGCTTCCGCTTCGCTCGCACGGCCCAACAAAGCGCCATGATCAATGCAAATCCCGACGCTAACGCGCTACTTACGCATTGAAAATCCCAAAGCCGTTTCACCCATTCCAAAGGATAGGCAATCGGCGGGTTGTAATTGGTTCGCAACATCTGTTGAAGCGTAATACAGTCCGACAACGAGAGTCCCGTAAAGAGACCATAAACCTTGCTCGACATCATCGCCCAAAAACAATACACCAAAAGTGCTATGAAGATGAGCGATTCGCCAACATACACACTCACCTTCACTCCCCGTGGCGAAAGACGCCGCCAAATCGCTTGCCGTTTAGCATAACACCAAAGCACGCCTACCGTCAGCAGCGTCAGCATACCGTAGAGCATCCCAAAATTGAACGGGATCTGCCATAGTTCCCCTACTAAATCCGAGTCCACGTAGTGCCCATTAGCAACCAAGGTCGCCTCAAGTTCACGCACCACCATCGGCAACGCCGCCTCATCCAAAAGTACGCCTTGAACGGCCACCCAAAAATTCAACAGGAGACCGCCCAACGCATTCATCGCCAAGAGCCCAAAAACAATATAAATAAAACTGCTTCGCATTGCCCCATCCTACTTAAAAATCGTGGACAGCACTATCCTATCCTATTTTGATTACCCTACGCAAGCCTTTTATTGCGCACAAGACGCATTCGCCTTTGGGCGGGGATTTTTGCTAGTATATCGTTGGTTCAAGTTCAGATGGAGGAACGCATGAAGCAGTGGTGGCGATGGGCATGTGGCGTGTTGGGCGCAATCGGTGGCATGACCCTTTTGGTTCTCAAACCCGTCTGGTTTGTGATGCTCGTTGGTGCTGGCATCATCGGTTTCTTGGCCTTTATATTACTCATTGACTACATTGGCCCCCTCCTCTGCAAACGCCGTTAAAACGGAGACCGCATAATGATTAAGAACAGGCCGAGCCCCAAGAAGAGCGACATCCTCTTTCAGGGGATTGTCATGAGCCTCCTCATCACGGTAATGTCAGGCATCAGCGCATTCATGTTCGCCTACCAATACCGCGAAACTGCGGGCCAACGTCCGGTGGAGGGCGAAGTGCAAGCCGTCACCTTTACGCAAGGCAATGCGTTTGCCACCGTCAAAACCCCCTCCGAGGCGATCCGAACCGTAAGGGTGACAAATCTAAACTATTCCCAGATTGCAGCACTAGCCAACCGCCAAGAAGCGCTTGCCATTATCCAGACCAATGGCGGCGAATGGGAAGTCTACCAGCCCGACCTGCCCTACGTCTTTTTGGTGCTCGGCATCCTCTCCCAAATCGCGGCGATTCACTTTAGCATGACCTCGCTCCCCGCGATCAAACGTCCGTTGTGGCGACTGTGCATGCCGTTGGGGGTGCTCCTCATGATGTGGAGTATCGCTTGCGCATGGGAGGCAGCCCATTGGAGTTTAGCCCTCCTTGCGTTGCCCCTCGCACTCACATGGGCCATCCTCAAATACCGCGCCGCGCGGCAAACCGAACACAAAAAAACACTTCCGCGGCCCTTATCCAGATGGAAAAGCGCGCTGATTGGGTTCGTCACCAGCGGCGCCTTTATCGCAATCGCCGCCTTTTTACAAGGCTATCCCCTGCGCCTTGCCAACGAAACACTCGCCACGTTAACGACCTGCAAAACGGTAACGCTCCGGCCCCATCTCGCGAAAACAGACACGCATTCGTCACGCGGCGGGTACACGCGTTACGTCCTCGCCTCCTACTTAGATGCCGAACAACGTCCGCACTATGTGGAACTTAGCGATGGCTCCGCCCTCCTCTCCAACAATCCCCTTTTAACCTCCGACTGCCGCCGCACCGCGCAAAAACGGTTCCGCCGTCTTTACAAGATGCACCCCGTCGAAGCGAGCCTTTCACCCGAGTCCGAACAAATCATCCTCTGTGACGCTCGCCCCCAAGACCACCTCCTCAACAATGAGACCCTGGGCTCCCTTCACGTCACGCACGCGATGCGTTTAATGGGCATCCTCTTTTGGATTTTTGGCCTCATCATCTTCGGCAACGCGCTTCTCCTCTTCGCGCCCAATCCAACCGAACGCCCCCTCGTGGCCAACCATTCACTCACCCTTCACGGGCTTCAATTCACCCTCAAGTGGATCGCCCTTCCTACCACCCTCCTCTTCACCTTTTGGCAATGGCAGACCTGTTATGGACGCTTTGCGAACCTCCCCCGCTACAGCCTCCTTATCCTCCTCCTTCCCCTGCTTAGCATCCTTATCGTCCTCGGCTTTCTCTATAAACGCCGTTTAGCGCAAGAAACAATTGCGCCCTCGCTCGCAGAGCGCAGGAAATAAGGGCGCTACACGAAGCCCTTTGGGCTGTTGTTGGTTGCCCCAAGGAACTGTTGAATCACGCGCACAAAGGTGAGCCCTACGAAGCACGGGAAATCTGCACCGCTCCTATGGAGATGATACCAAAAATCAGCGAAAATTGCAAATTTCACGATTTAGG
>JAFYMU010000082.1 GCA_017548245.1 Kiritimatiellia bacterium
ACTGCTTACGCAAGGTGCGGCCACAGATCAATAAGGCGGCTTCGGCCTTGGCAATCTGCTCTTCCAACTTGTAGACGACGGCTTCTGCATCGGCTAACGCATTGAGGCGGGCTTGGGTTTCATCGCGGTGGCGCAACACCTCTTCCAAGGTGGGGCCATAACGGCGACGCAGGCGTTGGATCTGGCCCAAGCGGGCTTCGAGTTGGGCGAGCGCGGCAGGATCGGTGTCAATCTGCGAGAGACGCATCGAGAGGGCGCTGGAGAGGGACTGCAATTGCGTTTGAATCGCATCGAGTTCCTCGCTCCATTCCGCGGCTTCGGGCAAGAGTTGGGTCAAGGTATGGAGTAAACGGTGCTGCGCCACGAGTTGTTCGGCGAGCGCATTGTCGCCTTCGGTCAAGCCTGCGAGGATTTGGTTGCCCGTCTCCAAGATCAGTTCGGCATTGGCGGCCTGGGCATGTTGTTCGGTGAGCAAGTCGCCATCGTCCAAGGTGGGATTGACGGCCGCAATATCGGCCAAGGTCTCGCGCAAACGGGTCAGCTCGGCCTCGCGTTGTTCGGGATTGCCGACTAAGGCTTCGAGTTCGTCCTTCAACGCCTGCAACGTTTGCCATTGCTGCACGTAAGCGCGGTAAGCGGGCGTGGCGTTGGCATAGGCAATGAGGAGTTGCAACTGGAATTTCGCGTCCAGCAAGGTGAGATTGTCATCGGGACCGTGGATATCAATGAGCAGGGGTGCGAGTTTGCGTAACGTGGTGGCCGTGGCAGGGGCATCGTTAATGCGCACGCGACCGGTGCCATCGGCACGCAAGGTGCGGCGCAAGATCAAGATGCCATCTTCGCAAGACGGCAAGTCCGCGTCCGCCAAACAGGCATCAATCGCGGTGGTGTCGGGCAATTCGTACAACGCAGAAACGGTGGTTTCCTCGGCGCCCGCACGGATAATGGTGCGATCTGCGCGAACCCCTTGCAAGAGACGCAACGCACCCATGAGTACAGATTTACCTGCACCGGTTTCACCAGTGATGACGTTGAGCCCTTGGGCAAAGTGAATTTCAGCCGCTTCAACAACGGCAAGGTTGCGTACAGAAAGCCTCGATAACATAATGGCTCATTCTACCAAAAATAAGAAGAAAGAGATGACAGAAAGGTGAAAATTGCGAATTCGTCACAACCGTATCAGGTGCGCGAGGCGGAGCAAGTGCCCCCTCAAAAGGGTGCCCAAAGGGTGGCGAGAGGGGGTAAAACGGAGGAAAAAGGAGGGTGAAAATGAAAAAAGTCGCTTAAAAAGGCGTGAACGATTTGACGTATAGCGATTGACTGCGCTATACTTTATGCATTATTTTTTAATTCAGAATAACAAGGAAGACGCATGTATACTGCTTCAGATCTGAAAAAAGGCCTCAAGATTATGTTTGAGGATCAGCCGTGGATCATCACCGATTTTGACTTCTCGAAGCCCGGCAAAGGCCAAGCGATTTACAACTGCAAGTTGCGCAATATGTTGAACGGCTCGGGCAAGAGCTGCTCCTTCCGTTCCAACGACCGCTTCGAAAAGCCTGACTTGGCTCAGATTCCGCTTGTCTTCTCCTACGAAGATAACGGCGTGTACATCTTCAACGACGCTGACTACAACGAAATCCGCGTCTCCAAGGAAGTGTTGGGCGACAAGGTTTACTTCTTGACCGACGGCTTGGAAATCGATGCACTCCTCTATCAGGACAGCGTGATTGACGTGGAATTGCCCTCGTTCATCGAACGCCGCGTGATCAAGTGCGACCCCGGTGTGCGTGGTAACACGGCTGCTGGTAAGGTCACCAAGCCTGGCACGGTTGAAGGTGGTTACGAATTGCCTGTGCCGCTCTTCATCAACGAAGGCGACTTGATTCGCATCGATACGCGCACCGGCGAATACGCTGACCGCGTGAAAGAATAATTTTTGAAAAAGGTGGCCTTCATGTCCGCTAAGAATTTGCCGAACTTGAATGACGTCTCTCGCGTGCCGGAAGAATTGCTCCCCGTGCTTCACTGGTGGCAGGATTCGGGTCCGAAGACCTTGGCTTATGTGGGTGCTGTCATTGCCGTCGTGGCCGCAGGTTATATCTGCGTGTCCCGTGCGCGTACCGCCCGCGAAGGCGCTGTGGAAGTGCTCTCCTCTGCCGCTACGGTGGAAGATTACGAGAGCGCCGTGGCATTGAACACGCCCGCAGCCTCCTTTGCGCGTTTGGATTTGGCTCGTAGCCTCTACGCAACGGGTGAATACGAATCGGCACTCGCAGTCTACGATGCCGCATTGGCAGATTTGTCGGATGTGGCCGTGCGTGACATTGCTGTGGTCGGCAAGATCTGCACGTTGGAAGCCTTGGATCGCGCTGATGAAGCTTTGGCCATGGTGGCTGAAGCTGAACCGACCATCCTCGCCGCTGAAAAGACGCACTACCTCGCCGCTGAATTGCTCATGGCGAAGGCTCGTTTGATCTGCCGCAAGGGTGATAAGGCTACGGCGAAGGCGGTCTTGGATCCGATCGTGACGGCTGCTGATGATGCACCGCTCGCGGCTTACAAGGCTCAGGCTGAACGCACCAAGGCAATCATTGATGCGTACACCGAAAAGTCGCTCTTCGAAAAGGCGGCTGAAGCCTCTGCACCTCAGTCGTAAAGGACTTGAGTGAAACAAAAAAGCGGTATCCGTTTGGATGCCGCTTTTCTTTTTGCCCAGTGGGTTGAGCCATGCAATGGCGTGTTGTCTTAGTCGCGCAACTGAAGTGCCATGGCAATTTCGGGGCAGGTGAAGGGGTCGGTGTGCTTGGTGCAGTAGATGCAACCGCGATAGATCTTGTGGATAATCTTGGTCTTTTCAATCTTGCGGAAGCCGAGCGAACCGAAGAACTCGGGTTCGAAGGTGAGCACAATGGCCTGCATCGGGCGGAAGCCTTCAATGCGTTGCAGAACAAATTTCACCAACTGTTTGCCCACGCCTTTGCCGCGGAAGTCCTTGTGGACGGCTACTGATTGCAATTCGACCGTGGCGTCTTGGGGACAGCCAATCTCGGGCAGAATCTGCCAACAGGCACAGGCCACAATCCGTTCGTCGCACACCGCCACCGAGAAGCGGTCGATGTTTTCCACGATGTTATTCACCGGACGCAAGATGAGTTCGTGCGGGTAGGCTTGAATCAACTGGTGAATGGGGAGCACATCTTCCAAGGTGGCTCGGCGAATGATAATCTTTGAATCCATAAGCCTCTTCCTTTACCAGAGGTGTAAAACGAGGAGTGCGCGTCGGGGTTACGCCTGTGCGAAGGCGTCAATCTTCTCTGCCGTTCCGAAGACGAGCAAACGGTCATCGCTGCGAATCACCGTATTGGCCTTGGGAATCAAGAGCTGACGCGGTGCCGCGGGATCGACATCGTCCAATCGGCGAATGGCCAACACGGTAATGTCAAAGTCGCTACGGATATTCGTGCCCGCCAAGGTCTGTTCCACCAAAATGTCGGGCACCGAGATCTCTGCGGCGCACAAACCATCGGCGATTTCAAAGAGTTCGGCCTGGCTCGTGGTCAACAAACTGCGTGCCAAACGCAAGGCGCGGTCACGGTTCGGATAGATCACCACATCGGCGCCAACGCGACGCAAGACGCGGCCGTGGGCATCGGTCGAGGCCTTTGCGACCACCGTTTCAACGCCCAAGTCCTTACAGTTCACCGTGGCCATAATGCTGCCTTCGATATTTTCACCGATGGCCACCACCACGGTATCACAGAGGCCAAAGCCAGCTTCTTCCAACGCATGAATGTTGGTCGCATCGCCTTCAATGGCCTTCGTAACGTATTCCGACAACTCTTGGATCTTGCGGCGGTCGGTGTCCATCAAAACGACTTCAGCACCCTGTGCCGCCAATGCCTGCACAAGGGCTTCACCGAAGCGCCCAGAGCCAATAATTCCAATTCGTTTAGTCATAACACGCGTATTATAACACAGGTGAGCAAATCATGTACAAAGATGCTTGCCAAGCGGGGCGAAAGCCTTAGAAGGTGATTTCACCCAAGTTGTGCTTCTCCTTGGGTTTATCCAAGCGAATGGTGATGATGCGCTGTTCTTCATCGGCGAGCCCCCAATTGGTGTAGAAGGTGACGCAGACGGTGGTCGCGCCCGTAAGGGTGGATTGGCGTGAGGAGAAGTAGTTGGTGAGGACCTTGTAGGTGCCACTTTCCGCGGTCTTTTTCAGATAGACTTCGGGACCGTAACCCGTTGTGACGTCTTCGGAGACAAAGCCGCCCTGGGAGGTTCGGCGATGGCGATAGTAAGCCTCTTCGTTATTGGGTTCCAAGACGTGCAGGTCAATATCGGTCTGGTCAGCGTCCCAACTCATCGTGATGCGCAACTGCACGGGCAAGTCGCGACGGTACACGGGATCGAGGTCGGGGCGTTTGGGCTGCGGCGCATCGCCCCAAGCATGGTGGCTAATCCACGACAGGAGCCCGTTGAGTTCTTCCAAGGAGATGATCGCCACTTGCAGATCGTTGGAACTGCGTCCGCTCTTGCGCGGGAAGACCTCGAAGGTGGCCTTCATCCAGTGTTGGATTGCCTCTTCAAGGTGGGCCACCGCTTCGGCGTCATAACCCTGCTTCAACCGTTGTTTCGCGCTTTCTGCAAGCACGAGGGCCAAATCGCGGTAGGCGCGCGGCTCTTCACCACGGAGTTGAAGGGCCTTACGGAAGCAGTGGATGGCGAGGGGATAACGTTGGGCTTCGCGCAAACGCCATCCCATGGTGCGCCACAACACGACATCGTTGAGTTTGAACTCGGCCAAGTTGGTGAGGATGCGTTCGGCCAATTCGGGTTCGTCCTTGCTGAAGAACCAACTTGCGCAGTCCAGATAGAAGGCGGGCGCATTGGCGTGCTGTTCGCGTTGGGCAAGGTAAACGTTATAGGCGTCTTGGAGCGGAACGGTTTTGAGCGCGTCCAAGTAGGGCATTTTGGGGTCCCATGCCTTGAGTGTCACCGAGGCCGGTACGGCTGCAGGGGCGCCACTCGCCCGTTTTTTCATATTACGGCTTCCATAGACACCCCTAAGAACAACTGGCGAAGGGGCCAAGGAGACCGCATCAGCGTTGGTCGGCGGGCAGTCAATGTCAACGACGATGCTGCGCTCTTCGACGACTTCCTGCGCTTCATCCTCTGCTTCAGGTGCTTCTTCCACAACGTCCTCATCGGCAATGTCTAGAGGGGCGACCTCTGGGACGGCTCTGTGACGAAGCCCGAGACGAAGCCCGTAGGGGCGGGGTTGGGGAGGTGTGGGGCTTCCTGCAGTAGCGTTACCATCAAAGAGACCGCTGGAGGGGGTTACCTTTTTGGGAATGGGATTGTTCCACCAGTTGACGCGTTCTTCCCAGAACTGCAAGAGGCGTTCTTCGTGTTCGGCCTGCTGACGCTTCCGCGCGATGGCATCATCCTGGTCGGCCTTGGCACGCATCCAGGGTTCGTGGAAGGGGGAGTCCTGCGGTGGTTCAATGTTGTTCGTAATCCATTGGTCAAGGGTTTCCAAGACAATTAAGGAGAGCCCTGGGCCTGCAACGCCATAGCGGCGGCCCAAAGCCAAGAATTCATCCTTACGCGCATCGGCTTGGTTCGCCAAATCCTCCATACGGCGTGCGGCCCAAAGGGTGGCCAAGAGGGTCCCCTTCGTGGCAGTCAACTGGGTTGCAGCCGCTTGTTCGGCCGTGAGACATTCAATCTGGAGCGGTCGCGCAGGGGCCTTTTCGCGGCTAGCGATGATGACCTCGGGGTGGGTTTCGTAACGCGCCGGTTGGTCATTGAGCGAGTCAATCTCATCGGTGAAGAGGAGAATCGGCTGGTGGGGTTCGACCGTGGCGAGTGCATCGTCAATCGCCGTGCCACCATCGTAGATAATCGCCTGAACCGCCGCCAAGAGGTCGGCCTTATTCGTAAAGGTTTGCTTGGCTTCAGGACGATGACGGAAGGGGATCAACGTCCATTTGCCCTCGTTGGGAAGGTGTTGGAGACGGGCGCACCATGTTGCGGCCAATGGTTGTGCGCTCAAACTTGCATCCCACAACACCGTGCCGTGCGTAAAACCTGCAATCGCCGCCAAGGGATCGCGCGTGAGCGGGTTATCTCCCGAGGTGGCCAAGAAGAAACGG
>JAFYMU010000083.1 GCA_017548245.1 Kiritimatiellia bacterium
ACGGGCGGATGGTGGCCGTTTTGGGAGACGGAGGAGTAGGAGAAGTGGATGTCACCGGTGTTGTTGCGGCGGTCGCAACGGTCGATGTAGGTAATCTCGGGGGCGCGCCAGGATTTGGTGATGATGCGGCCGATGCACATGGCGCGTTTGGTGGTGACGGCATAGATTTGCCCTGTCATGGAAAGAAACTTCCAGAGCGGCGCAAAGAGCATACCGATGCCGATGGTAATGAAGGGAACAAAGAAGGCGCACATGCCGAATTTGAACAAGATGGAGACTGCACCAACGGTGGTTTCGGAACCGTTGATGGTGACGGGGTCGTTGGGGTCGCCGAAGATGATGGAACTTAAGAACGCACCACCGACGACGCTTGTGATGGCACACCACGGAATGCCAAAAATCATGGCGCCGATGGTGCTTTTGGAGAAGGCGCGGGGGATGGGTTTGCCTGCCCAGAGGAGTTGTTCGTTGAGGTCAAGTTTCTTTTGGATACGTTGTGTTTGTTCAGGGGTGAGCATGGGTCAATCTCCAAATGAAATCGCGCCCGTCTGTAGCGACGGACGCGAGGGTGTATGATTAGTGGCGGACGGGACGGAACTTGATGCGCTTGGGTTTGTCGGCGTCATCGCCGAGTTCCTTACGGCGCATTTCGTGGTAGTCGGAGTAGGAGCCTTCGAACCAACGCACCTTGGAGTCGCCTTCAAAGGCGAGGATGTGGGTGGCGATGCGGTCAAGGAACCAGCGGTCGTGGGAGACGACTACGGCGCAACCACCGAAGTCCTGAATACCTTCTTCCAACGAACGCAGCGTGCCGACGTCAAGGTCGTTGGTGGGTTCGTCGAGGAGGAGGAGGTTGCCGCCCGAACGCAAGAGCTTGGCGAGGTGGACGCGGTTACGTTCACCGCCCGAGAGTACGCCGACCTTCTTCTGTTGGTCGGTGCCACGGAGGTTGAAGCGCGAACAGTAGGCGCGGCCATTCATCATGCCCTTGCCAGCGAGGTTGACGTAATCGCCACCGCCGGTGATTTCTTCGTAGACGGTGTGGTTGGGGTCGAGGGCTTCACGCGACTGGTCAACGTAACTGAGGACAACGGTTTCGCCGATGCGGAGTTCGCCTTCAGAGGGTTTTAGGGCACCCGTGATGAGCTTGAAGAGGGTGGTCTTACCAGCACCGTTGGCACCGATCACGCCGACAATGCCACCGCGCGGCAGGTCGAAGTTAACGTTTTCAAAGAGGACCTTGTCGCCGAAGGCCATGGAGAGGTTCTTGGCCTGCACGACGAGGTTACCCAAACGGGGACCCGGCGGAATCTGAATCTTGAGTTCTTCTTCGCGGGTGTCAACCTGCTGCGAGACGAGTTCTTCGTAACGAGCCAAGCGGGCCTTACCCTTCGCGCGACGGCCGGAAGGATTGGTGTGAATCCACTCCAATTCCTGCTGAATCATCTTCTTGCGGCTTTCGGCCTGCTTGGCCTGGGCGGCCATCATGGCCTGCTTCTGTTCCAACCACTGTTCGTAGTTGCCCTTGTAGGGGTAGGTGCGGCCAGCATCCATTTCGAGAATCCACTCGGTCACGTTGTTGAGGAAGTAACGGTCGTGCGTGACCACGATGAGGGTGCCCTTGAACTTCTTCAAGAAGGCTTCAATCCACGCGACGGATTCGGCGTCAAGGTGGTTGGTGGGTTCGTCGAGGAGGAGGACGTCGGGATTGGAGATCAAGAGGCGGCACATGGCCACGCGACGCTTTTCACCGCCCGAGAGCACGCCTGCCTTCGTGTCCGGATCGGGGCAACGCAAGGCTTCCATCGCCATTTCGACCTGATGGTCAAGGCTCCAGAGGTCATTGGCATCGATAATTTCCTGCAACCGTGCCATCTCCTCTTCTGCACCGGGTTCGTCCAAACGGCAGCAGAGGTCTTCGTACTTTTCAAGCATGGCCTGTGCATCGGCCACGCCTTCCATGACGCATTCCTGAACGGTTTTTTCGGGGTCGAGTTCGGGTTCCTGCGGGAGATAGCCGACCTTGGTGTTCTTCCCAACGATGCACGTGCCCATGTAGTCCTTATCCAACCCTGCGAGGATGCGCAAGAGCGAGGACTTACCGGCACCGTTCGCACCGATCACGCCAATGTGTGCGCCGTGGAAGAAGGCCAAGTTCACGTCATCCAAGATCACTTTCTTTTCATGGTGCTTGGTGACATTCTGGAGGTTAAAGACATATTCGCCTGCCATAAGGGGATCTTTCTGTGTTTAGGTGTCAAAAATGGTGAAGTTATCAAAAAGGAATGTAAAGTGATCGCGCAAATAGTCCACGTGGAAGTGACCGGCATACCAACGGCAAAAGCGGAGGCGTTGGCGCAGGGTCTCCAACCATTCTTCGGTGGATTCATCAATCGGCAAGAAACAGTCGGCCAACGGCGGCACCTTTTCGGTGGGAATCTGCGATTTTGGGCAGGTGTGCGACAAGACCGTGTCCACTTGCCAATCAGCTGCCTCTAACGCGGCCTCTGTGCGTGCTTTAATGGCCTCTGAGGGTTGTTCGTCATCAAACCATGCCCAACGCCGCTGCAAGCGAATAAACTTGTCAATGGAGTAGGCGCCGCCAATGACCAAGGTCTTTTGCGAACCCAATTGGTAAATAGCGCCATCCACGGGGAAGAGCTGGTTGGGATAACGCGGATCAACGTAGACCTGACCGCCAAAGGCGTTCGTTAATTCGTAACCCTTGACCGTTTCTGGACGCGCCTCATGATTGCCGTGAATGCAAAAGAGCGTGATTGGCAATGTGGCCAAGTATTCTTTGACCTGCGTGGCGCGTTCGTCCGTGTAGTAATTGATGCCAGCGTCACCGAGGATAATGAGCGTGTCCTCGCGCGAGGTGTTCCACTTGTTGCAGAACGCCTCCACGGAGTCAAACTCGCAGTGTTTATCGCCGGTGATCCAGATCATTTGCGTTTAGAGGGACTAAAAAGGGCTCCCGCATGGTAAACCATGATAGGAGCCCTTTGAATTGAGGGATTAGTTTTCAGACGTTACGTCGTCCTGCGTATCGGCCACCGTTTCGGTCGCTTCAACAGGCGCCTCTACCGTTGCTTCGGCGGGCGCTTCCGTCGTTTCTGCAGGAGCCGTCGTCTCTTCTTCGGCATCTGCGGGAGCGAGCGAGAAGTTGGCAATCGTGGCATCGCCCTTCAACTTGATGAAGTTGACGCCAGCAGCGCTACGACCCATCGTGCGGACTTCGCTGACGTTGGTGCGCATCATGATGCCCGTCGTGGTGAGCAAGACCATCGTTTCATCACCCTTCACGGTGGCGATACCAATGAGCTTACCGTTCTTTTCGTTGCCAATCGGGTTACCAATCACACCCTTCGAACCGCGATGCGTGACACGGAAGTCTTCGAAGGCGCTACGCTTACCGCGGCCATTCTCCGTTACAAAGAGGAGCGTGGCATCGGGTTCTTCCACGGCGAAACCGCAGACCTTGTCGCCATCAATCTTGAACTTCATGCCGCAGACGCCCATGGCGCCACGACCCACGCGACGCACTTCATCAATGACGAAGGCGTTGACCAAACCTTCACGCGAGGCCATGAAGACCTTGTCGCCAGGCTTCGTCAAGGCAATCTTCACGATGGCATTGCCTTCTTCAATGTTGATGGCGATAATGCCGCGACGATTGACGTTGCGATAATCCGAGAGGGCGGTACGCTTGATGGTACCATCGGTCAAGACGAAGGTGATGTCGCGATCTTCATCAAAACCGTTAATCGGCAAGATTTCAACGATGCGTTCTTCCTTCTGCAAGCCTTCCAAGACGTTGACAATCGGCGTGCCGAACGAGGTGCGCGAGCCTTCCTGAATCGTGTAGGCTTCCTTCTTGTACACGCGACCGGTGTCGGTGAAGAAGAGGAGGTCATCGTGGGCATACGGCACGTAGATGCGTTCGATAAAGTCTTCGTCCTTAATCTTCACGCCCGTGAAGCCCGTGCCACCACGCGCCTGAGCGCGGTAGTCGGAGAGTTTGGTACGCTTCACATAACCACGATGCGAGAGCGTGATTACTGTCGGCACATTCGGCGTGATCGCGCGCATATCAATGTCACCCGGCATCGGAATGATAGTGGTCAAACGGTCGCCTTCCTTGGTGTACTGCGCCTTGACCTCTTCCAAGTCTTCCTTGATGAGGGCGAAGACCTTGGCGGGCTCTTCGAGAATAGCCATCAATTCAGCGATGCGAGCCTGCAACTCAGCCTGTTCGTTCAAGAGCTTGTCGCGTTCCAAACCCGTCAACTGACGCAAACGCATTTCCAAGATGGCCTGCACCTGAGCGTCCGTGAAACCGAAGCGTTCGCACAAACGCGTACGCGCTTCTTCATTCGTCTTCGAATCGCGGATGATGTGGATGACTTCATCGAGGTTATCCTGAGCGATGAGCAAGCCATCCACGATGTGCATGCGTTCCTGAGCCTTGCGCAAATCAAAGCGCGCGCGACGCGTATGCACGTCAAAACGGTGGTCCACGTAGCTCTGGAAGAAGTCGCGCAAGGTCATACGTTTGGGACGACCGTGATCCAAGGCAATCATATTCGCGCCGAAGGTCGTCTGCAAATCGGAGTGCTTGTACAACTGATTCAAGATTACTTCACCCGGATCGGCATTCTGCTTCAATTCAATGACGACGCGCACACCTTCTTCGAGGTTGGACTCATCGCGGATATCTGCAATCCCCTTGATGATGCCATCCTTCACGAGATCGGCCATCTTGGTAATCATCGCCGCCTTGTTCACCATGTAAGGGATCGAGGTGATCAAGATGCATTCGCGCTTACCAATCTGAGTCACTTCGGCTTCACCACGCATCGTGATGGAACCGCGACCCAACTTGTACATCTCTTCAATACCCTTGGTGCCGCACACCAATGCGCCCGTGGGGAAGTCCGGACCCGTCACAAAGGTCATCAATTCGTCAATGGTGGCATCGGGATGATCCACAAAGTGAATCAACCCATCGCAGAGTTCACGCAAGTTGTGCGGCGGGATGTTTGTCGCCATACCCACGGCAATACCCTGCGAACCGTTCAGCAACAAGTTCGGCAACTTCGAGGGCAACACACGCGGTTCGCTTTCGTTGCCATCGTAGTTCGGCATGAAGTCAACCGTTTCCTTGTCGATATCGGCCAACATTTCGTTGGAGATCTTGGCCATACGGCATTCGGTGTAACGCGCGGCTGCGGCGCCGTCACCATCCAACGTACCGAAGTTACCGTGACCATCGACCAACGGTACACGCAAGCTGAACCACTGGGCCATACGCACCAACGTGTCGTAAATCGAACTATCGCCGTGCGGGTGATACTTACCCATCACTTCACCGACCACACGCGCCGACTTCATGTACTTGGTGTTGTAGAAGTTCTTCATCGCATACATGGCATAGAGCACACGGCGGTGAACAGGCTTAAATCCATCTCGAGCATCGGGGAGGGCACGCGACACAATCACACTCATCGAATAATCAATGTAGGAGTTCTTCATTTCCTCTTCTACATTGATGGAGGTCAAACGTGCATCTTTCACAGGAGTCATCTGAACATCATCGTTCATTCTTCAAAATCCTTTCAGTATGGGATAGTATACCAAAAACAAAGCGCCTATACGCACGCGCGCGTAAGGATTTCCCCCTGAAAAGACGCTTTTTTCATTGAAATGAGAACCTTTTGAGGCGGTTTTGGCAACGCACTTCTATGCACGTGCAATGGAGGTGCGTTTCAAGGGCTTATCGACCCTTTGGGACGTTGTTTGTTGTTTCGCCCTCGGGGTTGTTGTTGGCTGAACGTGATGGGGCTCCAACGGTTGAAGCGCCATTCAAAAGAGCGCCCCTTAAACGAATGAATCGCCAGTCACCCAAAGGGCGCGGCGCGACCGAAGCCACACCCCACAACTGCCCTTCAGAACGTTGGGTAAAATAAAACCGGACACAGCGACTGTGCCCGGTTTCATGTGTATTGAAGCGAAAGGCTTAGAGGTCGTCAATACCTTCAATGACCACTTCGTTCTTCTTATCTTCCACCTTGACTTCCGTCTCGGCTTCGATCTTGGAGAGCGCGCCCTTGGCGAGCGGGCTGTTGCGGTAGTACACCATCAACTGCAAGGCCGTGAGGCAGTTACCCAAGAGCATACCCTTCATCGCGGGATTCTTGCCCGAGTGCCAGCCTGCGAGCGTACAGACGTCGCGGTTGATAAGGTCCTTGATGGGATAACCCATGCGGGTGCCATTCTTCGTGCCCTTATCCTGCGTGAGACGCTGTTCGTCGGAGATAGCCTTGGCTTCGCCCTTGTACTGAGCAGAAGAGTTCTGCACCGGCCAATAGGTGATGTACTGCGGCTTGCCGTTGTGGTCCACATAGCCCGACTTATCAGCAGGGATATTGATCGCGGCAGCATTGTAGAGACGCTTCTGCGTTTCGTTCCAACGCAACCATGCGGGATGCTTTTCGCCCTGGTTGAAGCGCACCTGCGAGAGGTAGTAGCAGTAGTACTGGGAGGACTTACCGATAGCAGGATTCTTTTCCTTCTTCGGCGGAGCATCCGTGCACTTGAAGGTCGGATCCCACGTTTCCATGTACTTGAGCGACTTCTGGGCAAGCGGCGTATCGCCTTCGTCCAACATCTGAAGGATGAGTACGCAAGGTGCGGTCAAACCCCAGTAGCTGTTCTTTTCAGGCATCTTGTCCAAGTAACCGAATGCACCGGCCTGCGCGCCGTCATTGTGCAAACAGGTCTTGATACCCTTCGAAGCCTTCTTGAGCGCCGTCACAATCTGACCCTTCAACTTCTGATCGCCGATGTGGGCGAGCTTTGCGGCCTTGAGTGCCTGCACAGCCCAGCTGGCGAAGGAGGTGTCGGTAATCGGGCACTTCGCATCGAGGTTGTAGTACCAACCGCCATTTGCGTTTTGACCGTCAATAATCGGCTTCAAGGCGCGTTCTACCACCGGCTTCAAGTCGGGGATGCGCGTCATGGCATAGGCTTCAGAGAGGGCGTACACGGCGACCAACTGGGTGTAGTTGGTGGCGTTACGCGACTTGAAGTAACCCACTTCGCCGCGACGGAAGTTGTGACCGTCATAACCGCGCTTGGAGTTCGAATGGTCCTGCTTTGCTTCTTCTTCGGTCGTAATCTGGTCAGCAATCATTGCACGGATTGCCTTTTCCACGGTCGGACCGAATTCCTCGCTCTGGCCCGGCAATTCACCGTGTGCCAAGTAGCAGAGGAGGGCGAGCGAGGTCAAACCTGCATCATCTTCCCAAAGGCCATTGTAGCCCTGCTTCATCTTGAGCCAACGCAAGAAGCCGTAGACAAGCTTTTCGGTGGAGGCTGCGCCGTAACGACCAATGGCTGCACCACGCAAGCCCGGGTTACGGCTACCCATCACACCCTTAATCACCACCGGCGAGGGGGTGAGGGCGACGGCATCCACCGGCGAGGGCTGAGGCGACTGCTCGGCAGAGGTCGTCGGCGGAGCGTCGATATCGACGACCACATCCGTTTCCACCACTTCATCCAATTCCGGCGGTTCTTCCGGCGGTGGCGGTTCTTCCTTGACGAGTTCTTCAGCAGGTTCGGGTTCGATAATCTGCGTTTCCACGACCGGCGGCTTTTCGTCTGGGACAAACTTCACCAAACTCATCACCGTGATTGCAGAAACAATCACCACTACGGCCGCAATCGGAGCACCGAGACGCTGGAATTCAATCATTGCTTGCTTGAATTCCAAGGAGTCCTTCGGCTTGCCGAGGCCCTTACACATATCCACCAAACGCGTGAAGTAAGAACGTTCACCCTGCTCGAAGATCTTCAGCAGTTCGTCCTTTTCGCGTTCGGGAGCGTTATTAAAATCATCCGCCATAAGAGACCCTTTCGTGCCTTAAAGGCTGAAGATTGCGAGGTTGGTCATTCCGTACTTGTTGCAGAGGTCAAGCGCCTTCACAAGCAAGGAGTGGGGAGAATCCTTCGTACAACGCAGCAACACCGTGGAGCCCTTGTTGTTACGGGCTGCACGACGGATTTCAGAATCCAACTGCTTGTAGGAAACCGGTGTCTTGTTCATCAAGAAGCCTTCGCCACCCTGTTTCGGATTGTAGATGTCAATTGTGACCATCTCAATCTTTTCTGCAGGGGTTGCCTTGGAGTCCGGCGACGGGGCCATTGCATCCAAGTGCGAGAGGATATCTTCCTGTTTCAACGTCACCACGAAGAAGATGATGAGCTGGAACACCACGTCAATCATGGGCGTCATGTCAAGGGCGACGCCTTCGCTTTTGACGCGTTCTTTCTTTTTTGCCATAGGTAATCCCCTCCTTACTGCTTGCTGCTATCGCCGGGTTTAACCATCGCAAGGAAGGAAACCTGCCAAATGCCGATTTCGTTGCAGACATTCATCACCGCGCGCACGTCTTCGTGCGGCGTGTCCTTGTCAGCACGGATGAGCAATGGGAAGTTGGTACCACGCGTCTTGGAGATGTTGCGAAGAAGTACACGCATCTGATCCAAAGACATCACTGCACCATTAATGGAGACCACGCGGCCCGTCGGCGAGCCCGATTTACGAAGGAAGTCGGTCGGGCGCTTGTAACGCTTCACTTCCACCGTCACAGGCGGAACTTTGTATTCGTCAGCCTTGAGCTGCGGTCCATTCTTACCATATTCCAGCACGATGTCTGGATTAATCGAGTCTGCGGTCTTCAACGTCACCACGAAGAAGATGATGAGCTGGAAGACCACGTCAATCATGGGCGTCATATCGAGGTCAACGCCGCCCTCTGTCTTGCGTTTTTTCTTGGCCATAAAGCCCTCCCGGAAGTGCCTTTGTTAGGGTTACAGGCTCAAACAGGGACGGGGCCCTGCTTGAGCTTCCAGGGAAACGCGATTAACCTTCAACAACTTCAACGTTGCGCAGGTTCTTGATGAGGTCGCCGGTGACCACCGTCATGCGGAGCACCAAGCGGTTAGCGCTGTTACGCAAAATGCAGAAGAACATGATTGCAGGGATGGCCGTGCAGAGACCGCCTGCCGTCGTGTAAAGTGCCTGCGAAATCGTCAAGGAGAGGGAGGAGATTTCCACACCGGTCAATGCGATCGAGGCGAAGGTCAAGATCATGCCCTGCACGGTGCCGAGAAGGCCGAGCATCGGTGCGAGCGAGGAGCAGATCTGGATCCAGTTCAAACGCTGCATCATGTATTCAATTTCGAGGTCACCTGCGGCGCTGATGGCTTCGTCAATCACGTCGAAGCCTTCTTCCACGTGGGAGAAGCCAGCCTTGAGGATCTTTGCCATCGAGGAAGGATCGTTATCGCAGATTTCGATTGCCTTCATCACGTCGCCCTGATCCATGGCTTCCTTCACCTGGTCGATGAGTTCCTGCGGCATGATCTTCTTGGGGCGGACGAGGATGTAACCGTCCACGATGAAGTAGATAGCGAAAGCGCCGGAGGCGAAGAGTGCCATCCAGAGGATGAAGCCAACGAGACCACCGCCGAGCACCACGTCAATGAAGGAAGTGCCCTTCGGTGCAGCGGCTTCTGCCTTCTGGCCGTCTGCGGTAACGACTTCACCGGCTGCAGCTTCCTGTGCATATGCGGTAGTGGTAGTAACGCCAGCGCCAAAAACCAAAGCGGCGACGGCCACAATCATCATGATTTTTTTCATGTCTGTTTCCTTAGGATGTGATGTTGAGAGTTAAAAGTGAAAGAAAATCGGTTGAATTGCAATCACGTGTTGCCCTTATTATAGGGAAAGCAAACAGAGGTCGTCAATAAAATTATTGGCAACCTCTGTTTTACACGTCTTACTTGCGAGCCCAGTCGGAGTTCGGGCAGTTGGCCTTGAGCTGTTCGCGCAACTTGTTGGCGCGGTTGCCCTGACCCATACCGTCAAACGCCTTGGCACCCATGTAGAGGGCTTCGGGATAGGCGTCGGAGGTGGCATCTGCGTAGAGCAAGATCACGCGGAGGTAACCATCGCGAAGGGCTTCTTCGCAGTTGGCACGGTTGGAACCGCGTTCCATCGCGGCATTACCACGTGCCACG
>JAFYMU010000084.1 GCA_017548245.1 Kiritimatiellia bacterium
GGTGGGTGGCGGTTGGCCGAGGGGAACGCTTCGCTCACCCCCGTCTGTAATCTGCCGCCCCCTCGGGGCTTGGTTGTCCCTTGGCAGTGCTTTTGCACGGCTTGATTTGACTAGGGTTAAACACTTGTTGCGCGCAGATTGGGAAATAATCCTACTGCAATCATCCCCCAATCCAAGCCTGAACTGCCTGTCAATTTGATTCAAATGCAACTTCAATTTGATTCAAACTGCCGTTGTGTTTGATTCAAACGCATCACGAATCGCAGTTGGATTGCCTCTGGAAAAGCACTGCTTTTGACCATCAATTGCAGTGCTTTTGACGAGCAAAAGCAGTGCTTTTCAACCCCCAATTCCACTGCTTTTGAAAAGCCTTTGAAAAGCCTTGCGAAGGTTTAAAGAGCACCTCTTTGGGCGCTTCCACCTCTGAAGACCAGCAACTAACAACCAGCAACTAACAACCAATCAATGTTGTAAGTCGGAGAGGAGTTCGCGGAGTTTGGCTTTGGCGCGGTGGATGCGGACTTTGACGAGGTTTTCGGTAGCGTTGGTTTCGCGAGCGATTTCGGCGATGGAGAGTTCGGCGATTTGGAAGAGTGTATAGGCTTCGCGGAGGAGGGGCGGTAACTGTTCCAAGGCCTTCTGGATGCGTTGGCGAACGTAGGCCATGTCCTCGGCGGCGGGGGCGTTGTTTTCAACGGCTTCTTCGGGGAGGGGCTGGTCGGTGAAGACGATGCGTTGGTTATCGCGGATTTGATTCTTGCGCAGATTGCGGGCAATTGTGAAGGCCAGTCCGGCGACGGCGGCATCGTTGTCATACAACTGTTCGCGCATGGACCAGAGTTTGAGGAAGGTTTCTTGTGTTAAATCGCACGCTTGTGCATAGGGGCTACCCGAGGCGATCAACCAATTGGTTAATCGAGGGGCAAGGGTGCGATAGTGTTCCTCAAGTGTCATTGAGCGCCTTTATATTATTGTATAGGTGGAGCGTTCCACAGAATGGGTGTAGCGTATCATATGCAAGGAGGGGATGTCAATTGTAAAAAAATGATAAATTGTTGTAACCTTTTGTCGAGATGTGTTTATTGAAGGCGAAGGGATGGATTATGAACATCGATCTAAATGCACAATTGAATATGAGGCGCGTGGATACCGCCGGTGTGAACAAGCCCGCGGAGGGCGTTGCACAGACCGAGTCTGCCAAGCGTGCAGACTTCTTTGGTTCGTCTCTCACGGTGACCGCTTCGAAGGCGACCAAGACGGATGCATTGGACGAAACGGGTGATTTGGACCTGCGTCGCGACGATGATTTGGGCCGTTTGGTCATGGCTGCCTTTGATTTTAAGCCACCAGAAATGCCCGATTTCGTGTAAGTGCTTGAGGTGACGCGATGAATGCCGAGACAGAAGCTTATTTGGCCAAGGTGCGCAAGACCATTGCGGAATCCAAACGCATGGTGGAAACGGTAAAGTTGCGCTTTGCTGAGACCGATCGCCTGTTGGAAGCGAGTGGCACCACGCGTGAAGAGGTGATGCAGATGCGTTTTTCTGCGGCACAGCTCGCCACCGTGAATGCGGAACTCGAACGTCGCGGTCTAACCCCCTTGGCGCCTCAGGAGGAACGCCTCACGGAAGCCCCTGTCGCGATGCCCTCGTTTGAATCTGCCGATGCGCGTGTGGATGGCGAGAATCGCCGTCGCAAGTTTGCCACAATGATGAAACCTTTCCGAGTGTAAGAGAGAAGGAGTATGGTTATGGACGTTAATTTGAATACTACACAGACCGTTCAGCCCCTCGCGGCTGTTGCGAATGCAATACAGACAGAATCCATTGCGGCACCCGCCGTGACGACGCCGATCTTGGGCGGCGCGAATATGACGGTGGGAACTGCAAACATGGATTTGGAGGCGCTCTTGGCGCAGGTGCGCATGGAAACCAACGAAGCGCGTTTGAATGCTGCCCGTAGCCGTTTGTCGAGTGCATTGGACCAGTTGACGGGGCTGTCGGAAGAGCAACAGCGTGATGTGGATACGTTGAAGGCCGTCGGTGAACAGTTGACTGCTGCTGAGACGACGTTGGCCCAGACTGAGGACGCGTATACGGAAAAGTCGCAGGCGGCAGATCGCGCACAGAAGGCTGTGAATACCGCTGAGAATAAGGTGGAAAGCGCGACGAAGCGTTTAGAAAAGGCGGAGTCGGAGTTGGCAACTGCACAGGCAGAATTGGATGCCTTTAAGCAGGTGAACACGGCGAATGCGCCAGGCTTGGATGCGTTGGAAACGGCAGTGGCTGAGGCAGCGGCTGCGGTCACGGATGCGAAGACTGCGGTGACGCTCGCAAATGCAGCGTTGGATAAGGCGCAGGAAACGTTGGATGAGGCTGAGGCTGCTGAACGTGAGGCTAAGGCCGTCTACTTGGCTGCGAAGAAGGATGTGGAAACGCTGCGTGAAACGTTTGACCAGCAGTTGTACAATCTGGATTCGAGTAGCATTCAGGCGCTTCGCGAGGCGGTGCAGGTGACGGCGGATGAGTTGGACTACTTGCATGATGAGATTGAGGAAGAGGATGATGAACATGCGATGGCAACGGTGCGTTCGGTCGAAGATGTGATTGCCGATTCGCTCAAGCGCATGGATGGTGAAATGATTGATGAGCTCGAAGAGCGCCATCTGGATCATGTTTAATGCGTTCTGTTGATTTTGTTTTTAAGCGTTAAAAGGAGTTTTGGTCATGGAAGTTTCCAAGGAAATGATTGAAGAAGCAGCCAAGAAGATTGCTTTCGAGATGACAACGGTGCGTGAATTGAAGGGTATCACCGATGCCGAGATGGAAGCCATCTATTCGCTCGGTTTTAATTTCTACCAGACAGGCAACATTGAGAATGCCGAGAAGGTCTTTAAGTTCTTGGTGCTCTTTGATCACTTCAATGCCAAGTATTGGATCGGCATGGGTGCCGTGTTGCAGGTGAAGCGTCAGTACGAGGGTGCCATCACGGCTTATGCGTATGCCTCCTTCTTGGATATTCATGACCCGAAGCCGCAGTACCACGCTGCCGAATGTTACTTGGCGAAGGGCGATCGCGCCAATGCCGCCTCGGCTTTGGCAGCATTGGAACAGTTCGCCCCCGAGAATACCGATCGCGGTCGTGAGTATCGCGCCAAGGCGGCCGAACTCAAGAAGCTCATTGAAGGCGTCGCCTAAGTCCCAACCCTTTTACGTCAGAGGAGGTGTAAGATGAGTGATGTACCTGGTATTAACGAACGCGCCGCCGTGCGTCCGGTCTATGTCAACCAAGTGGCCGATATGGCCAAGGCAATGGGCTTGACCGAAGATGCACAGGTGTTGGCCAAGGATGTCGCGGGGTTGCTCGCGAGTCAACCTGCTGTGCGTGTCACCAATGCCGCAGCACCTGCCGCAACGGCAACGGTGGGAA
>JAFYMU010000085.1 GCA_017548245.1 Kiritimatiellia bacterium
CTATCTTTTCAAAAGTAGCCACCTTTGAATGCGCGCTCCCACAGTCCCCCCGCGCAACTAGCCAATATGCGCCCGAGCCCGAAAGGGCTGGGAAACCAACAACTAATAACCAACAACCAACCATATGCGCCCACGGCGAAGCCGCTGGGAATACGCGCAACTTAAAAATTGCTTAAATGGGCGTAACGTGTTATAATAAGGTTTCTTTTACAGACGCTTTAGCAAGGAGTTTTCCTCATGGGTATTCGCAATGTTTTAGTCGTAAACGCCGGCAGTTCTTCGCTCAAGTTCATGCTTTTCGATATGGAAGCGGAAAAGATGTTGGCTAAGGGTCAGGTCGAACGTATCGGCATTGATAATCCGCTCTTCACCTTTACCACGGGTGATTATTCTGAAAAGCAGACGCTTTGCGAAGCGCCGAACCACACTGCTGCCATTAAGTTGGTCTGCAATGCATTGGTTGATCCGGCGAAGGGTGGTTGCTTGAAGAGCTTTGCGGACATTGATGCAGTGGGTCACCGCATGGTGCACGGCGGCGAACTCTATTCGGGTTCGGTCCTCTTGACGCCTGAAGTGTTGGAAGCTTTTGAAAAGTTGAGCCCGTTGGCACCGTTGCACAACCCGGCTTGCTTGCAGGGCGTGCAGGGTTGCCAGAATGTGCTCGCAGATGTGCCGCACGTGGGCGTTTTTGACACGGCATTCCATCAGACGATGCCCGCAGAAAGCTATCTCTATGCGTTGCCGAAGGAAGTGTATGAAAAGTATGGCGTGCGTAAGTACGGCTTCCATGGCACGAGCCACAAGTTCGTCACCCACCGTATGGCTGAGGTGTTGAACAAGCCGTTGGATGAAATGAACATCATCACCTGCCACTTGGGTAACGGTTCCTCGATTACCGCTGTGAAGGGTGGCAAGTGCTTTGACACCTCGATGGGCATGACCCCGCTCGCAGGTGTGATGATGGGTACGCGTGCTGGTGATATTGACCCGGCGGTGGTGCTTTACCTCTTAAAGAATGGTTTCACTGCTGATGAAATCGACGCCATGATGAACAAGAAGGGCGGCGTGTTGGCGCTCGGCGGAACAGGTTCCAGCGATATGCGCGATCTTTGTTCGGCTTGTGGCGAAGGCAACGAAGAGGCTCAGGTCGCCTTGGCTCGTTTGGTTCACAGCTACGCGATGTACATCGGCGGTTACACGGCCCTTCTCGGTCGCGTGGATGCCATTGTGCTCACGGGCGGTATCGGTGAAAACAGCAAGGAAACCCGCGCAGCCCTCTTGCCCGCACTCAGCGGTTTGGGCGTCACCTTGAATGCTGAAGTCAACAACCAGGTGCGTGGCATCGAAAAGATCATCTCTGGTGATGATTCTGCAATCCCGGTCTACGTCATCCCCACCAATGAGGAATTGATGATTGCGCGTGAAACCTACGCCGTCATCAATCAGTAAGCCCGTGCATATCCTCTTTGATCTGAGGACCTACAAACAGCTCTCCATGTCTGCTGGAATCTATCTGGCAGACATGGTTGATGCTTTTTTGCCCGCACTTCAAGAGGATGATCTTGTGACGATTGTGCTGGGGTTGACCACGCTCTTGCCGTGGGAACCCTTTGAGCACCCCTCGGTGCGTTACCTCATCGCACGTGAAGATCCCTATTCCACGGCAGGAAAGCGCGAACTCGCCCAACTCTGCCGTCTTCACCAACCCGATGTGTGGTGGACTGCGGATGCAGCGTTGACGCCTCCGCCGCGCACCAAACGTTTTCCCATTAAGGCCGTCTTTGCCATTGAGGCGATGCGTCATCTCTATGGTACACGCGCCAAAAAGTCGTTGTTACGCTTCTTCCAACCGTTGCAAGCGCGCAAAAACCTCCTTCTTGCCGATGCGCTCGTCTGTCCGAACAAGGCCATAGCCAGCCATACGGTTTACGAACTCGGGTTAGCGTTGCGCCGCAAAGTGGCGGTGATTCCGAGCGGCATCCATCCCATCTTCCGCGTCCACTCGGATGAAGAGGTCTTGCAGATGCGCCGCCAGTTGCTCATCCCGCAACGTTATGTCTTGATTGCGAGCACCTCTGCCACCGCCCACTACTTGGAACCTGTCTTGGCGGCCATGGGGGCCAACGAAGAAGTCTCCTCGGTCACCTGCGTCATCCTTGGCGACGCTGACCTGCCGAACCACTTGCGTGAAGTCATCCGTGACTGCCACTTGGAAGGTATGGTTCGCTTCCTTAACAACGCCAAACTCTCGCCTGCAGAGATTGCCACGCTCTACAGTGGTGCCTTCTTGCTCTTCGAACCCTCGCAAGATGTGGCCTACTTGCCCTCGATTCTCCGCGCAATGGCCTGTGGCACCCCCGTGGTCTGTGCCGCAAGTCAGGCCAATGAAGACCTCTTTGGCCAAGCCGTCCTCCGCGTTCACCCCACCGATACCCGTGAATGGAGCCAGGCCTTGACCACCTTGACGCTCTCGACGAGCTTGCGCGACCGCCTCATTGCACGCGGTCTCGCCTTTAGTGCCAACACCACCTCGACGGCGATGGCCAAGCAGTCCTTTGCGTTCGCCCGCCAATTGTGTATTGATCCCGCTGAGGCAATTCGCCTCAATCACCACACCGCCCGCCATGACTGAATCTGAACAACGCTTTCACGAACATTTTATGCGAATGGCTTTGCGCGAAGCTGAGCGTTCGGCTGCCGCGGGTGAAGTGCCGTGTGGGTGTGTAATTGTCTTGGCACCTGAGGGCGCCTTCGCCCCTGGCATTGCCCACCCCACCCCTTTAGACAACCCCTTTGCCGCCAAAATCCTCTCACGTGCTCACAATCAAACGGAGATGTTGAGCGACCCCACGGCACACGCGGAGATGATTGCCATCACCGCAGCCGCCTCAACGTTGGGCGATTGGCGCCTCAATAATGCCATCGTTTACGTGACGAAGGAACCCTGTCCGATGTGTGCCGGTGCACTCATTTGGGCGCGTCCTTCAATGATTGTTTGGGGATTAAGTGACCACGACCGTGGCGGCGAGAATGAATTTGGTATACTATCTAGCGAAAAAGTGAACCATCGCCCGAAGCTTCTGCAAGGCATCTTGGAAGAGGCTTGTCGGGAACAATTTGTGAATTTCTTTAAAAACAGAAGGAAAGACGCCTAACATGAAGACCGCATTTGCTACCTTTTTGACGGCCCTGCTCACGCTCTCGACCACGACTCTCTTTGCCGAACGTTTTCCTGACGCTTCTTGGACGGAAAAGCCCGACCCCTATGCTTCGCCTTATGCAGTTCCCGGCGGCACGTTGACCTATGCTGGTAACAACCCGCCCAAGAGCTTTAATGGTTATTTGGATAACAACACCTTCACCATGATGATCTTCGGTTTGATGTATCCCTCGTTGTTGGGTACAGACCCGTTGACCGGTGACGTGGCGCCTGGTTTGGCCGACTGGTGGGAAATCAGCGATGATAAGTTGAGCTACACCTTCCATATTGATACGCGCGCACGCTGGAGCGATGGTTCGCCGATTACCGCAGAAGACGTGAAGGCCACCTTTGATGCTGTGACGGCACCGAAGAGCCTTTCGGGGCAGTTCAAGGTGCTCTTCGCAGCGCTTTCTTCCCCTGAAATCATTGATAGCAACACCTTGCGTTTCCCCTGTAAGGAAAAGCACTGGCGCAACTTGATTAGCGCAGGTTTGTCGCTCTACATCATGCCCAAGAAGCTCTTGGATGATGCCAAGGCGAAGTGCCGCGCAGAAGGTCGCGATGAAGAACTCTACTTCAACGACCTCAACTTTGATCTCCCGATCGTGGGCGGTCCTTACAAGGTGACCGAACACAAGGAAGGCTTGAGCATGACCATGACGCGCCGTCCGGATTGGTGGTGCTTTGGTACGCCTTCGGGTCGCGGCGTCTACAACTTTGACACCATCCGCATTCGCTTCTTTATGGACCAGAACAACGCCTATGAAGCCTTTAAGAAGGGCGAAGTGGACACCTATTCCGTTTACTCGGCTCGCGTGTGGAATACCGAAAGCGTGGGTGAACGTTTTGAAAAGAACTGGGTTGTGAAGCAGAATGTGCACAACCACCAGCCGATCGGCTTCCAGGGATTGGCCATGAACTTGCGTCGCAAGCCCTATGACGATGTGCGTGTGCGTAAGGCTGTGGCAATGTTGTTTGACCGCCGCCGCATGGTGCGCACCTTGATGTACAACGCCTACTTCATGCAGAACTCCTACTGCACCGACCTCTACGATGCCGCTCACCCCTGCACCAACACCCTCTTTGAGTTCAATCCCGATGCCGCCGTGGCCTTGTTGAAGGAAGCGGGCTTCCAGATTAACCCGCAGACGGGCAAGATGGAACGCGATGGCGCGCCCTTCATCATTCGTATCTTGACGCGTTCCTCGAGCGATAGCGTCTACTTGGCCCTCTTTAAGGAAGCCTTGGAACGCATCGGCATCGGCCTTGAAATCTCGCAGAAGGACTTCGCCACGTGGATGCGCGAAACGGGTAAGTACAACTTTGACGTGACGACGGGCGCCTACTCGGGTTCCTTGTTCCGCGACCCCGAACCGATGTGGAGCAGCACCCACTCCGAAACGCCCAACGGCGTTAACTTGACGGGCTTCCATTCGCCTGAAATCGATGCCTTGATCGAACAGCAGAAGTCTGAATTCTCCACCTCCAAGCGCAATGACATCATGCGCAAGATTGACGGCATGTTGACCGAAGCCGTGCCCTATGCTTTGACGTGGAATACCGACTCGACCCGTATGCTCTACTGGAATAAGTTCGGCACGCCTGACACCGTATTCGGTCGCTTTGGCGATGAAATGTCGATTCCGGTCTACTGGTGGTACGATGCTGACTCGGCTCGCGAACTGAAGGAAGCAATGCGCGAAGGTCTCCCCTTGCCGGGCCGCACCACGGAAGTTTACTTTGATGATGTAATCGACGCCACCTCTGGCGGTGCTTGCAACCACTAATCCCCTTTTGATTCCCAACCTCTATGTCTAAACTCTTTCCGGATGATGATCAACAAGAGGCCCTCTTTGAGGACTTCTTGGATCTTGGAGATGAAGACCAGGGTGCTGATGCAGACACTGAAACCAGTGCTGCACCGTTGACACCACCGCCTGTCTCTACCGCGCCTGCGGTACATGATCGCGGTCCCTTTGGTCGCTTAATGGAAGCCAACTTCCTGCAATTCGCCTCTTACTCAATCTGTGACCGCGCCCTCCCCACGGTTGAAGACGGCCTCAAACCCGTTCAGCGCCGCATTCTGCACGCGATGTGGGAAAAGGACGATGGTCGATTCTCCAAGGTGGCTGGTGTCGTGGGTAACACGATGCACTATCACCCTCACGGTGACGCGGCCATTAAGGACGCGATTGTTACCCTCGCCAATAAGCGTTACTTGATTCAAGGCCAGGGTAACTTCGGCAACATCTTTACGGGTGACGAAGCTGCAGCGGCGCGTTACATCGAATGCCGTTTGACCAAGTTAGCGCGTGAATATCTCTTTTCGCCAAAGGTGACGGAGTATGTGCCGAGTTACGATGGTCGTAACAAGGAACCGGTCTTGTTGCCCTCCAAGGTGCCCTTGAGTTTGATGTTGGGCATCGATGGTATCGCGGTGGGTCTCTCGACGGCCATCTTACCGCATAACTTTGCCGAACTGCTTGAGGCGGAGATCGCCATTCTGCAGAAGAAGCCCTGCCCAACGTTGGTGCCGGACTTCATTACAGGCGGCATCATGGATGCGTCGGAATACAATGATGGCAATGGTAGCATTCGTGTCCGTGCCAACATTGAACAGCGCGAAGGCGAGAAGAACAAGCTCTTCATCACCTCGGTGCCCTATGGCGTGACCACCGACCGTTTGGCAGAATCGATTGAAAAGGCCATCAAGACCAAAAAGTTGCCGATTCGCCATATTGACAACTTTACCGCAGAAAAGGTGGAGATTGAAATCTCCTTGACGCCGGGTTCGGACGCAGAAAAGGTCCGCAAGTCGCTCTATGCCTTTACGGAGTGCGAACGTAAGATTTCGAGTCGCATCGTCGTGTTGCGCGACAACCGTCCGGTTGAACTCTCGGTGTCGGAGATGTTGAAGCACCACGCACAGCGTCTTCAGGAGATCTTTGCGGCCGAATTCAATGTTCGCCTCGGTGAAATCGCCCAGTTAATGCATCGCAAGACGCTCGAAGCCATCTTCATTGAGCATCGCATTTACAAACGCATTGAAACGGTCAAAACCGCGGAAGGCGTTTCGACGGAAATCCGTTTGGGCTTCACCCCGTTCATTGATCAGGTTGGCCACGAATTGACCGATGACGAAATCGAAAAGTTACTCAAGATTCCGATTCGTCGTATCTCGCTCTATGACATCAATCGTCACAACGATGAAATGGAAGCCCTTCGCCAAGAACAGGCAGAAATCGAAGACAACCTGCAACACTTGGCACGCTACTCCACCAAGTTCCTCAAGGGCTTGCTCAAGGAATTCGGGCCGCAGTATCCGCGTTTGACGGAGATTGAAGCGGGCTTCCAGGAGATTGACGAACGTGCCTTGACGTCCACCGAATTGACGATGCGCCTCTCCGAGGACTTCTATTTCGGTTATGACATCAAGCAGGGCACGCCCCTCTTCCCCTGTTCGAGCTTGGACAAGATCTTCATGGTCTGGAGTGATGGCCGTTACCGTTTTATGCCGCCACCAGACAAGGTCTTGGCAGATGCGATGTACGAACCCGAGAAGGAGTGGTTGGCCGCGCTCAAGCCGCGTTCGCCAACGCGTTACTTCACGGCTGGCATCTACAATCGCGATGATGTCTTTACCTGCATTTATTACGAACCCATCTACGGCTTCACCTACATCAAACGATTCCGTTGGGGTGGTATGATTATGAACAAGGATTACTCTCTTGTTCCTGAAAATGCAACGATTCTCTTGCTCTGCAAGGGCACGCCCGAAGCCGTTTATGTCAAGTTCAAGTACATGAAGGGTCAGCGTATTACCCAGCAGGTCTTTGATCCCTCCGAAGCACGCATCACGGCGGCCTCCTCGAAGGGTATTCAGATGACGCCCAAGCAAATTGAACGTATCGACATCAATAAGCCCACGTGGTGGGTTGCGACTGAAGGTAACACCAAGGGGACGCTTTTCCAATAAGCGTACCCCTTTCTTTCCCTATCACTCTAGCGTCTCTTCACACGAACCGCTATGCAAGATGACGTCTTTTCATTCCAACTCTCATGGCAGCAGATTCGCCAGCCATGGTTGAGGTGGTTATTCAAATGGACGCATCCTGCTATTGAGTGGTTGCTGGGGTTAAAACGCCTCCACCACATCTACCAAATCGTTCGACGATTACCCGACTCCATTCCCTTTTCAAGCCGCGTCTTACGCGTGATGAAGGTCAAGACCATCGTCTCGGACTCCAGCCTCGCACGCATTCCAGAGACGGGGCCGTTGATTGTCATTGCGAACCATCCCTTTGGCGCAATGGAGGGTCTGGCGCTTCTAGACACGATCCGCTCAAAACGTTCGGACGTCAAGATTTTGGGCAACTACATCTTGCGGCGCATTCCCGAACTCAGCCACGAGATGTTCTTTGTCGACCCCTTCGGCACCTCCACCTCGGCCAATCGTAATGTTCACGCCGTGCGCCAAGCCTTACGTTGGATTAAGGCGCAACACGCCCTCATCATCTTCCCCGCAGGCGAAGTGGCGAGTTTTGAACCCAAGGCCTTCCACGTGCGTGACGCCGAATGGCACGTCTCGCTGATGCCTTTTTTGCGCAAGGCCTCCATTCCTGCCACCTTGCTCCCCATCTTTATTCCCGGCTCGGCCTCGCTCCTCTTCCACCTCGTAGGTAAGATTCATCCACGCCTTCGCACCGCCCTGCTCGCCCACGAAATGTTGCGTAAGTATCAGGGTTCACTCACCCTCCACATCGGCCACCCCATCACCTCGGAGCGTCTCTTCGAACGCTTTCCTACCGATACCGACGCCTTGCGTTACCTACGCTTCCGCACCTTCCTTTTAGCTGGCCGCCAAGGAGAATCGTGGTTTAACACCCAAATGCGCCGTTTGACATTGGATACGAGCGAACGCGTCAATGCGCCGCTTGACGATCCGATTCCCTCCTCCACCCTCATGCGCGAACTCGCCGCCCTTCCCGAAGAAGC
>JAFYMU010000086.1 GCA_017548245.1 Kiritimatiellia bacterium
GGAAGCGCGGTCCGTTGAAGAGTTTTTGGGCTTCCACCGCAAGATCATGGTTCGCACACGCGCAGGTCACCGCCGTCGGAATGCGACGCGCCACCTCTTCGGCGTGCGAGGGACCCGATAAGACCACCACGCGGTCGGTCTTCAAAATCTCCTGAGCGACCTCACTCATGCGACGATGGGTCTCAGGGCAAACGCCCTTGGTCAAGCTAATGAAGAGCGTTTCGGGCTTCACAAAGGGCGCAATCTGTTCGCACACCGGCTTGTAAAACTTCGAGGGCACGGCGAGCACCACGGCATCCACGCCGTCCATCGCCTCCGCCATCACCGAGGTCCACGCAATGCTCGGCTGAAAACGAATCCCCGGCAAGTAACGCGGGTTTTCAAGCGTCGTGCGGATTTCCTCAATGTAGTCCGCAAAGGGTCCCCAAACGGTGACGCGATGACCATAAGAATCTAACAACTGTGCGGCAGCGGTTCCCCAGCCACCATCACCAATCACGGCAATCTTCATTTCGAGGCCTCCTGTTGAGCGCGTTTGGCATCACGTGCGGCACGCTGCTTTGCGGTGAATGCAAAACGGTTTTCCGTGCCCTTGCAAAGACGAACGATGTTCTGGCGGTGCTTAAAGATCGCCAACAACGCCAAGATCGTGATGAGAATCGAGTACCACAACGGTTTGTCTGCGTAAATCGGCGACCACATCACGCCACCGACAATGCACCCTGCCAAGCAGCTGGCAAGCGAGACATAACGCGATAAGACGAAGATGACGCCCCACCCTGCAAAACCCAAGAGCCCTGCCCACGGTGCGACACCAAAGAGCAAGCCCAACGCCGTCGAGACGCCCTTGCCGCCCTTAAACTTCAAGTAGACCGGGAAGATGTGGCCCAACATTGCCGCCGTGCCGCAGAGCACGCGCAACAACAAGGTCGTGTTGTCCGGCACATCGGCCACGAGCAACGCCGGCAAGCAACCGCACAACGTGCCCACCACGCCCTTGACCATATCCAAGACAAAGGCCAAAATGCCATACTTGGCGCCCACGCAACGGAAGACATTCGTCGCACCAATATTCTGACTGCCCACCGTGCGCACGTCAATGCCGCGTGCCTTACCAATCAACAACCCAAAGGGAATGGCGCCAAAGAGATAGGCAATGGCCAAGGAGACCAAGGGCAAGAGTAACGTCGTAATCGAAAAACCAATCTGTTCCATTTAAAGAATCCTCACTTTTGAGCAGTTAAATAAGCGATGAGTCCCTCAACAGCGAGGGCATATCCAGTTAAACCAAAACCTTGCAACTGGGCGATGCACACCGGTGCCGTGTAACTCACATGACGAAATTCTTCGCGCTTGTGAGTATTGGAGATGTGCACTTCCACCGTGGGCACCGCTGCGGCCGAGATGGCATCGCGCAGGGCCACCGAGGTGTGCGTGTAGGCTGCGGGATTGATCACAATGCCGTCATAGACGCCACGCGCCTGACCAATCGCCGTGACGAGTTCGCCCTCAATATCGCTCTGATAGGCATCCAACGTTGCCCCGAGGCGTTCGGCCGTTGCCTTTGCCAACGCTTCAGCGTCAGCCAAGGTGAACGAACCGTAAATGCCGGGTTCGCGGGTGCCCAAGAGGCGTAAATTCGGACCATTCAATAAGAGTAATTTCATCGTTATCCTTTAAAGAAAAAAGCGATCCATCCAATAGGGTAAGACTTGCGAGGGGCTAATGTTGCGTTCCAAATGCACCGTCAACTGTTCCAACATCGTCAAGTTTTCCAACAAGCGTGCCAACGTGTAGCGTTCGGCTCGGCCGCACAACGCCGTGCGCTGTTCGGGGAAGTTCAACTGCGTCACCGCCTCCCCTGCCACCTTGAGGCGCACCAAGTCTTGCATCCATTGTTCCAACATCAAAATCAAATCACTGCGCCATGCCTTCACCTTCGCCCCGACCAACGCCTTGAGCGTCTCAGCATCATCTTCCACAGGGCGATCCTTGCGTTCCTCACGCACCGCCTTCTCGGCGCGATCTTCCATATCCTCAAAGATGGCGCAGAGCGTCTCGGCACGAACCGTATCCAAGAAGGCCGACTTCTCGCGAATCGACGAGAGCAAGTTTAAGACCTCTGTGCGCCAGGGTTCGGCCAAACGGCGCGAGCCGCCCACGTGAATCACTTGGCAACGCGAGACAATCGTGGGCAACATCTCCGTGATGCTATCAGCCAAGAGGAGGAAGAGGGTCTGCGGTGGGGGTTCTTCCAAGGTCTTCAAGAAGGCATTCGCCGCCTCAGTCTTCATGCGGTCTGCCGAGACAATCACCGGGACCTTCCAACCACCCGAGAGCGAGGACTGTTGCGCCATCGGCAAGATGCGTTCGCGCATCATCTCCACGTCAATAATGCGGCTCTTCTTTTCGGGTTCAAACCACGGCATGTCGGGATGGGCATGGTCGGTCACTGCGGCGGTCTCGCCAATCAACTGCTGACCAATCCACGTGGCGAGTTCGGCACCCTCTTGGTAGACAGGACCGATAATGATATAACCCTGCGCAGGCCGTCCTGACTGGAAGGCGTTACGAAGGTTTTCACGAATGCGCTCCATCCCGGACATCGGCATCCTTTAACGTTCGGTCGCGCAGACGCGCAGCGCATCAAAGACAATGCCCGAGGCGTAGATGAGCACCGCTGACACCGTCACGCAGCCCACCGCCAAGCGCATATCAATGAAGCCACTGGCGCAATCGTAGACCATCGTTTGCAACGGAATCCACGGCCACTGCATGTTCTGCCCACCCGTCCAATAGGAGAAGGCCAAAATCACAATCGGCGGCCCAAAGAGGCAACTCACCAACGAGAAGAGGAAGGTCGAGGCCGAACTCCGCGAGAAGAGCGAGACGAAGGTGCCGATACTGCACCACAAGAGCGCCTGCAAGATCAACGCTGCCACCGCCAAGAGGAAGCCCGTCGTTGAGACAAAGACCTGCGCATCTTCAGGGAGGAACCAACGGAAGAAGAGGTGACAGGTAATCCCCATGCCCACCAAGTAGATTAAGCAGAGGCTCCATGCCGCGCCCACCTTGCCAGCCACCCACCAACGGGCCCGCACCGGGGTCGAGAACATCAAACGCATCATTCCCGTTTCACGGTCTTGCGTAAAGCCACGCGAAGCCGCCACGGCCGCCAAGAAGGGCAACCCAAATGCCGTGGCCAATCCCCACAACGCAGGAATCGTCTCAGCCGTACCTTCGGCCTTCATCAAGAAGCGCAACCACAGAATCGTGGCCCCTGCGAGCGAGAGAAACACGGGAATAATCCCATGGCCCGAACGCAAGAGTTGCGCGAATTCACGCTTCAAGAGCGTCATAAAAATCATTCGTCAGCCTCCTTTTTGACGTGTTTGGGCGTCAAACGTGCCATGGCGGTCTCGGCATCCAGATTGTCCGCCACCACTTCCGACTGTTCCATCAAGATAAAGCGCGTGCAGCAGGCCTTCAAGAGTGCCGGATCGTGTCCGCTGATAAAGACGTGCGAACGCGAGGCGACATCCTGAATAATCTCGGCCATCGCCTGACGTTGCGTGGCGTCAATCCCTGCAAAGGGGTCGTCCAAAACCAAGATTGGCGGTGCCGAAATCAGCGCTTCAGCCAACGCCACACGGCGTTGCCACCCGAGCGACAGGGCCGCAATCGCCTCTTTACGCACGGGATTCAAACCGCAACGCATCAGCGCGTCATTCAAACGGCGGCGCAAGCGGAACATGCCCACCCCGTGCAAGCGCGCACGGAAGCCGAGATAACGTTCCACCGAGAGTTCGCCATACGCCGGGGCCGATTCGGTCAAATAGCCGACATGGCGACGATAGCCAATGCCATCATTTGACTTCAGACGGCGCAAACGGCCGCCCATGCCATCCAACGAGAGGGTAATCGTGCCACTCTGCGGCACCAAAGCCGATGCGATGAGGCCCAACAGGGTGCTCTTACCCACCCCATTGCCACCCACGACGCCAATCACTTCCCCGGCCTCTACGTTCAATGAGACCTCTTGCACGCCACGATTAGGCGCATAGAGAAAGGTGACATTATCCAATTGCAACATAGGGCGGTGTCCGTTTTTCTACATCCATTAATATAAGAGGTGATAGCCAGCCGCTTCAAGCGCGCCGTGAATCTCACCAATCTGCACGAAATCACGCGTTTCCAACTGCAAGTAGAGCACGCAGGAGGCGAGCGCGGTATCCACGGCCGACGGGCCATAGTTCACGCCAATCACATTGCCGCCACACTTGGAGACAATTTCAGAGACGGCGGCGAGCTGACCGGGTTTGTCAGGGAGGCAGAGGCGAATCTCTGCACGGCGACCGCTGGCCTGCAAACCACGATAGATCACGCGGCTCAGAATATTCACGTCAATGTTACCACCCGAAAGCAAACAGCAGACCTTCTTGCCCTGCAATTCCGGCACCTTGTCATAGATCATCGCGGCGACCGAGACGGCACCTGCGCCTTCGCAGACCAACTTACGCTGTTCGATCAAGAAGAGAATCGCGGCGGCAATTTCGTCTTCCGACACGGTCACAATGCCATCAACATACTTGTTGACCATCTCGTAGGTGCGATCGCCCGGACGTTTGACGGCGATACCATCTGCAAAGGTGTTCGCCGAGGCGAGTGTCAACTTATCCTGCGCTTCGACCGAACGCTTCATGCACGCCGCCGCAGCCGCTTCCACACCATAAATCTTACAATCGGGCTTCAACTGCTTAATCGCATATGCCACGCCCGAGATCAACCCGCCACCGCCGACCGGAATCATCACCGCATCGACATCGGGCAACTGTTCCAAGATTTCCAAACCCACCGTGCCCTGACCTGCAATCACATCCGGGTCATCAAAGGGATGGACGAAGGTCATGTTTTCCTTCTTGCAGAGTTCGGAGGCATAGGCACTGGCGTCATCATACGTGCCAGGAATCAAACGTACCTCTGCGCCATAGCTCTTGGTCGCTTCCACCTTGGCAATCGGAGCAATGTCCGGCATGCAAATCACGGCCTTCGCGCCACGCTGCTGCGCGCCCAACGCCACACCCTGCGCATGGTTGCCTGCGCTGCACGCAATCACGCCACGCTTCAATTCCTCTTCCGAGAGCGTCGAAATCTTGTAAAAGGCGCCGCGCACCTTGAAGGAACCCGTCACTTGGAGATTTTCGGTCTTCAAGTAGACCTGCGAACGCGTCGACAGCTTGGGAGCATAGATCATATCCGTGCGACGTGCGACGCCCTTCAAGACCTCTGCGGCATTACGAATCTTCTCTAAGGTGACTTCTAACATCAAGTCCTCACTTTCTTTCTGCGAATCGGCAAGCACGCCCGAGGCTTAAACTCGGTTCAACAAATCTGCCGTCAATCGCGGTGTCACGCCACAACGCAAGGCCACCGCCTTCGCACTGCGCGCCCCCAACGCCTTCGCGTCATCGGGATTTGCCAAGAGATTGAGCAACATCGATTCGAGTTCCGCTTCATCGGCGGCTTGTAAAAGAGCATCATGGGCCAAGAGGTCACTCATCACAGGACGGAAGTTCTCCGTGTGAGGCCCCACCGTGGTGGCGCAACCGCAGAGGCAGGGTTCAATCATATTCTGCGCACCATGTTCGTACAACGACTTACCGACAAAGGCAACATCGGCCAAACCGTACAGCCCCATCAATTCACCCGTGGTATCGGCCAAAATCACCGTATCTTCAGCCATCGGTTCGGGAGCGGCCACACGCGAACGGCGCAAGCAGTCAAACCCTGCCGCGCGGATATTCGCCTCCACCGCATCGGCCTTTTCAAAGTGACGCGGTGCCAAAATCAAACGCAAACTCGGGTCCAACGCACGGGCTTTGGCATAGACCTTTAATAAGAAGGTGTCCTCGCCTGGCCACGTCGAACCGCCCAAGAGGATGCGCGCCTTGGAGGAGACTCCAGCCGCCGTCAAGTAGTCGCGCAGTTCGGCCTCCTTGATCTCGTTGCGCTTGGCCACGTCAAACTTCATGGAGCCGGTCACCTCCACGCGACCTTCATCGCACCCTGCGTCGCAGAGGCGTTCCTTATCCAAATCAGACTGGGCATAGATGCGCGTCATCATGTTGAGCACAGGGCCAAACCAACACTTGAGGCGACGGTATCCGGGCGCACTGCGGTCGGAGATACGGGCATTCACCAAAAAAACGGGAATCTTGCGTTGCTTGGCCAAACGGATAATGTTGGGCCAGAGTTCGGTCTCAGTAATGATGTATGCTTCGGGATTAATCGCATCCAAGGCGCGACGCACGCAACGCGGCATATCCAAGGGGTTATGAATCAAAATGTCGGCCTCACGCACCACCTTCGTGGCCTGCGTCCAACCCGTGCTACTCGTCACCGAAAGCACAAAGGCCATATCAGGCGACTGACGGCGGAGCTCTTCCATCAACTGCCCCGCCACGGCCACCTCGCCCACCGAGACCGCGTGAATCCAAAAACGGCGACGGCCATCGCCCAACCGTTCCAAAATCTCATCCGGATAGACACCAAAACGATCTGCAAAGCGATTCACATAACCGCCACGACGCGCCATACGCCACAAAAACTTCGGCATCATACAAATGTACGCGATTGTGAAGAGCAGATTATAGACAAACCATTTCATGAGAGTCGATCCACCAATTGCACCCGCACCGGACCAAACATCGGTCGCAAGGCAGCAGTTAATTTGGGGACTACGCCCCGATTAAAGTAATAGCGCATCCCTTTTTTGGACATCGAAAGCACGAGCGTATTGCCCGTGACACGTTCGACCGCCAACTGATGACGTTCGGCAGGGGGCATCAAACGATCCAATAACGCCACCGCTTCAGCGGCCAAGCCATCCCCTGCCTCGGGTAACTGTTCAAAATCCTTGAGGGCCGAACCGATAAACTGCGTTAATCGTTTCACCTCATACGCCCCCACAGCCCCCGCCATGCCATAGTCACGCGGTAAATCCGCGGGGTGAAGACGCGAAGAGAGCGGCTGGAGGGGTTCGTCCTCCCATTCAACAGACCCCTCCGACACCCTGGGTTGAGGGGTCGGAGTGCCCATTGAAACGTAATCACCGCGCTTTTTCAAGCGAGCCTCAGCAGCGCACAGAATCCATTTCGGCGCGAATTGCCAACGCTGCCGCCACCGGGTCAGCCGCTTCGAGAATCGGACGGCCCAC
>JAFYMU010000087.1 GCA_017548245.1 Kiritimatiellia bacterium
CCGCCAATCTCAAGGCGATTCAAGAGGCTGAGAAGAATTGGCAGCGCGTGGTAACCAAGGCGCGTGCCGAAATGGAAAAGGCCGTTGCGAATCAGAAGGAGGCTGAACGTAAGGCCAAGATTGCCGAACGTGAACGCCTCGCCGCCGAACAGGCCAAGCGTGAGATTGAAGAGGAGGTCGCCTCGGTGACCGCCATTGAAGTGGCAATTACGGGTGACTTGGATAAGTTTATGCCCGAAACCGCAGAGACGACCTTCAAAGCACGTCAGGCACGTTTGAAGAGTGCTGAGGCGAAGGCCGCGTCTGAAGTGGTCGCCGAACGCATCGCCGCCTTCCGTCAACTCAAGCAGTTCTGGTTGGAGGCGATTCAGAAGGGGCAGTTCAAGACCTTGGGCATTGTGGCGGCAGATGAACAGTCGGTCACGCTCAAGAAGAAGCTCTCGTGGCAACAGTTCGTCTCGAGCCAACAGAACCTTGCGTTCCGTATGATTTTGTCGTCGATTGTGGATGACGCAGGGGCACGTTCGTTGCGTGCTTCGGATCGTGCCGAATTGGCCGTGGGTGCCCATCTCTTCATTACCAAGTACTTTGGTAAGGCGGCAGTTGACAAGTCCAAATCGCTCCGCGATGCCGTTGAAAAACTCGAAACGTTGGCAACGGGTCTGCCGGGTACCAAGGCGAAGTTCGAACGTTTAGTCGCGCCTTCCGCTTCGGAGAGCGCGGAGTAATCCGCGCATGAAACGCCTCTTCCTCTTTCTATTGGCCCTCATTGGAACGCCCCTTGTGTGGGTGTTGGGTCACTGCTTCCTCAAGACATTAGCCGTTGATTGGTTGGATCAACCCCTTTGGACGGCACCACGCATCGCCTTTGTCGCGGGATGTGTCACGATGATGGCGCTCTACGCGTGGAAGGCGCGCGCGATGGTGGTGCTCTATGTCTTCGCTCATGAGGTAACGCATGCGTTGGCGGGGCTCTGCTGTTTTGCGCGGATTCACCAGATTAGCATTCGCGCAACGGGTGGCTTCGTGCGCCTTTCCAAGAGCAATCTCGTGATTACGCTTGCGCCTTACTGCGTGCCGCTCTATCTCTTGGTCGCCGTCTTTCTTTACTGTGTGCAACAATATCTGCTGCCAGACGCGCTTCCCTTTGCGTGTTGGGCCTTCCTCTTTGGCGTGCTCACCGTCTTTCATATCTGTTATACCACCGACGCGCTCTTCTCGGTATCGCAACCCGATACGTTGGAATATGGTCGCTTCTTCTCGTGGTGGCTAATCTTGGTCGCCAACCTCTTCTTTGCGGTTTTCGCAATAACCATCACCTCGCCGAACTATACCGTTCGTCGTCAGGCCGCGCAGGGTGTGGCGGCAACGCGTCAGGTCTATCACGCGCTCTATGCAGGCACCACGCGCATTGTCCAACGCCTAACCGCCGATAGCGCATCCACCTCCGAAGTGAAAGGTCAGCCATGAATCTCGTTGGGGAATTACACGATCTCTTGCTCTCGTCTACGAATACGGTTGTCTTCACGGGTGCGGGTGTTTCAACGGCAAGTGGTATCCGCGACTTTCGTGGCAAACACGGCATTTACAACGATACCTTTCGCGGTTACAACGTGGAGGAGCTCTTCGGCATCGACCTCTTCAACTCCGATCCCTCACTCTTCTATGCGTGGGCGAAGGATTTTGTCTACGATTTAGAGGCCTTTCGTCCTTGTACGGTGCACAACCTCCTCGCACGTTTGGAACGCGCCGGGTTGGTCAAGGCTGTGGTGACGCAGAATATTGACCGCTTGCACACCTTGGCGGGTTCGAAGCGCGTGTACGAACTGCACGGTTCGCCCTCGTTGCACCATTGCCGAACCTGTGGGGCGGAGGCCGATTACGACACCATCGCGCCGATTGTGCGTGCGGGGCAGGTGCCGATGTGTTCGTGTGGAGGTGTCTTCAAACCTGACATTGTCTTCTATGGCGAAAACTTACCTGAGCAAACCTTTGGAGCGGCTATTGCGGCGTGCCAAGAGGCGGATTTGATGGTGGTGCTGGGGAGTTCGCTCACCGTCTTCCCTGCGGCCGCCTTGCCCGAGGAAGCCTACCGTTGTGGCGCTCGCGTGGTCATTGTAAATGATACGCCCACCTCGCTCGATCGTCGCGCCATTCTAAAATTGGATGATTTGACCGACACCTTCATGCAGTTGAACGATCTCTTGACCAATCGTCTGTAAGTCATTCCATCTTAAAATAAAAACGCCGCACGTCCTGTGCGGCGATTTTTGTATCGGCGAGCAACGCGTTAACGCGATTGCTTGGCGGTGGAACCCACGCGATAACGGCCACGTGTGGCGAGGAGATAGAGTTGCAACGGTTTGCGATTGCCAGGAATCACGCGGCGGTGGATGTCATCTGGGGCTTCGTCCACAGGGCGCATATACTTGCCCTTGGTGAGGATATAACGGTACCCCACCGCGAGGGCCGCTTCTTTGACTGCCTCTGCTTCAGGGCAATCCGGGAGCGCAAAGGCTACGGGGAGCGAACCCAAGACGCCGGTCATCCAATGGCGGGTGCGCACGATGTCTTGCGTTAATGTGGGCGATTGTGCCTGTTTGGGCGAGACAATCGCGCCGAATTCGACCAAACCCGAACGCGCCATTTCCTTGATTTCCAACACTTTTAGGCGGTCATCATCTGTCGGTAAGCATTCGGGGATGAGGCAGGTTGCCTTTGCATTGTGTTTGCGTAAAATCGGGTAGAGGGCGAAGAAACCGTCACGTGCGCCGCCATCAAAGGTGAGTACGACCGATTTGAGGTCGGGGTGGGCCGCCGCTTCCGAGGTGGTGAGCAAACGGTATCCTGCCGCTTTGAGCTTAATAATTAAGGTCTCTAAATCGTTGGGACGGATGGTGCGTTCGGGGTGGTCAGGGTCTGTAGGCTTCTCCGCGACATTGTTGAAGCAGAGGAAAATCGGCACTTCGCGTTCGGAACGCGGACGCCACCAGGCGATGAGCAACGAGATGATCACCGTAATCGCCACCCAAATAATCGCGCCAGTCAAACGGATCTGCCACGGGAGCGGGCACATGCACCAAATCGTCATCAAAATGGCCCATACCACTGCGAGCCAACGAAAACGTGCTTCGTAGGAAGATAACCCGAGATTGAGATTCATCACCATCTCCTTAATAAAGTAAAGTCGCTTACGCCGCGCTATCAATGGCGTAAAACACTAATACTTTATCATAAGTCGCGCTTTTGAACATCGCTTAGCGTGCAAAAACTCACGCCTGCAGACGTTTTTTAAGCACTTTGAGGTGGGGAAGGCGCGTTCGCGAATGGTAACCCGCTAAAGCGAGAGAGGCGATCAGCGCGCCAACGAGATTCGCAAGCGCATCGGCGATATCAAAGGCGCGTTGTGCGAAACCATAATAAGAGAGCGCGCCCTGCAAGACCTCCAGGAGGAGCCCAAGTCCACTTGCAAGGAGGCATGCCCAGGCTGGTGAAGCAAGGCGACCCATACGACGTGGAAAGAGAAGGCCCAAAAGAAGGCAAATGACAAAATAGAGGCCAACATGCGCGAGTTTGTCACACGGAATCCCTGTGAGTTGACGACAGAGGCGCAGAAAAGAGGCAAGTCCAGCGTTCGGCGACAGGTGAAGTGTCGCTAATGAAAGCCAACAGAGGGTCGCGATGGTGACCACAAGAAGGGGCCAACGCCAAGAAATGGCGCGGTGGGAGAGGGGAGCGTGCAACAAAAAAGACGTCATAAAGCCAAAACCTCCACCCCAAAATGACGCAGCTAAAGGCAAAAGGTGACAGAAAAGCCGTGGGCGAACGCAAAAGCACCTTCATAAAGTGTTGTTAAATCAATAAAATTTGTATTTATTACAAAATTTTTAAAAATTGATAAAATTGTTATTGCAATATTTAAAAGCCCTATGTTATAATCATTCCAGTTTTGAAACACCACTCAAGGAGAGTTAAAATGAAAAAGTACGTTTGTCCGATCTGCGGTTATGTTCACACCGGTGACACCGC
>JAFYMU010000088.1 GCA_017548245.1 Kiritimatiellia bacterium
AACTATCCAAGACCTACACAGCTCAAGAAGGAGACCGCAGCATGAGAATTTTCAACCTTTTTCCTAGCACCCCGCGCGATTTAACTTGCATTCCAGTACGAAACTTACACTGAATACTCCCTTACCAGGCTATTTCACACAAAAGAACGCCGTTCTACCGGCCCTATACGAAAAAAGGGATCACACGTTACGCAAAAAGGACACACTTCATTTCAGTAGAAAATAAAAAAAGAGCAAGGGACGCATTATCCCTTGCTCAGATCTGACAATAAAAAGAAACCGCGCGGAACATAAGCACCGCGCGGTTACAACAACACGAAAGGAGTGTTCTTCACTCTAAAATGGCGGGAGGGACGGGGCTCGAACCCGCGACCTCCGGATCGACAGTCCGGAGCTCTAACCAATTGAGCTACCCCCCCGGATGAAGAAAGTGCGCATATAATATCATAGATAAAAACGCTATGCAAGCCCTTTTTTTATTTTTTTGAAAAAAAGTTTTTACTGGATGGAAAAACCGTGATGTAGCGGCCCTGCGCCCTGCCCTAAATCCAACCCTGCCGCAATCGCACCTGTAACATAAGCCTTCGCGCGTTGGACAGCATCCACGAGTGAACACCCTTTTGCGAGATGGGCTGTAATCGCACTTGAAAGCGTGCATCCCGTCCCATGCGTATTGGGATTGGCAATGCGTTCGCCTTCAAAGCAAATCCATTCGCCGTCTGTGTAGAGCCAATCCGTTGCCGTTGATTGCCCGTGACCTCCTTTAAGAAGAACTGAACAGTGATAGGCGTCTCCAATACGTTTGGCGGCGATACGTCGCTCTGCCTCATGCGCAATGCGCATCTGGGCCAAAACCTGCGCTTCAGGGAGATTGGGGGTAACAAGGGTGGCGAGCGGAAAGAGTTCGTGCATCAACGTTTCAACCGCATCGCTTTGAATCAGATTCGCGCCAGAGGTCGCCACCATCACGGGGTCAACGACAATCCGCTGCGCGTTGTAGTGACGTAAACGATTGGCAATCACGCGGATGTGTGCGCTTGAAGCCACCATCCCAATCTTAACGGCATCGGGTGGGATGTCTTTAAAGATCGCATCTAACTGTTCGGCTAAGAACTCGGGCGTTACCGCCTGGATGGCGCGAACACCCCTTGTGTTTTGTGCAGTTAACGCAGTAATCGCGCTCATGGCATAGACACCATTCACTGTCATTGTCTTCAAATCCGCTTGAATTCCTGCGCCTCCACTACAATCACTCCCTGCAATCGTCAATGCAACCTTCAGTTTCATATTCACCTCTCATTTAGGGTTTAACGGAACGCGATGGGGTGAAATCAAAACAGGAGCCTCACCGATGGGGAGAGCGCTCCTGTAAAAAATCGTGCATTGACTTCCTACGGCGGCATTATCCGCATCAGGTTAAAGGGTCGAAGTTTGAGCACTTCCTCTCAGCCTGCCAATACAAGCTCCCCTGAATTCATTTCGCCACTACTGTACACCTCTTTTGATGAAATTGCAACCCTTATTCACCCCACCGTCATATCAATATAAAAAAACACACCGAGGTGACTCGGTGTGTTTTTTATTGGCTTGAAGGAAAACGCGATTAGCGGCCTTCAATCTGACCCGAGAGGGCGAGCATGCGTGCTTCCACAGACTGGATTTCTGCGAAGCCCTGCGAGCTGACCGGGTTAACGCCATCCGAAGCTTCCATCGAAGAGTCGGCTTCGTTGTAGATGGTGTGCGGGCATTCGGTGAGCGAATCGAAGATGATGTTACCCTTGTAGAGGCTCAACTTCACGACGCCATCAGCATACTGTGCAAGCGTGTCCACAGCATTACGAGCAGCCACGCAGGTCGGATCGTAGTAACGACCATCGTAGATTTCGTCGGTGATGAGCTTGGAGAGCTGCGTAAAGAACAAGGTTGCGCGGCGATCCATCGTTGCCTGATAGACATAACGGATAGCGGTGCCGAGCAATTCCATACCAGGTGCTTCGTAGACGCCACGGCTCTTGGTGCCGATGATACGGTTTTCGAGCGCATGCTTCATGCCGATACCATTGCGACCACCAATCTGGTTGGCGAGCATCATGGCTTCGAGCGGGGTGACATCCTTACCGTTGATCTGCACCACGCGACCCTTTGCGAAGCGAATAGTCACTTCTTCGAACTTATCAGGAGCCTGCCAAGGCCACACGCCCATGGTAGGTTCCACGATCTGCATCGAGGTTTCCATGCTTTCCAAGTCTTCTGCTTCGTGCGAGAGACCTGCCATGTTTGCATCGGTGGAGTACTTCTTCTTACCGCCAGCGAAGGCCACAATGCCGAACTGAGCGAGGTAATCCACCATCTGGGTGCGGCCAGGGAACTTTTCGAGGAGGCCAGCATCACGCCAAGGTGCATAAACCTTCATTTCGGGAGCGCACACGTTAGTGTAACGTTCGATGCGCATCTGGTCGTTGCCACGACCGGTTGCACCGTGCACGAGCACCTGCACGCCACGCTTCTTCATTTCGGGGATCAAGCCCTTGATGGTGACCGCGCGACCGATACCGGTGGAGTTCCAGTAACCGCCATCGTACATCGCCTGACACTTGATTGCTTCCAAGCAAGCATCTGCCATTTCGTTGCGCAAATCCACGATCACGGTTTCAATGCCGGTCGGGGCCATACGCTTTGCCACGTCATTGATGTCGGCTTCGTCGGGCTGACCAATGCCACCGCAGAAACCAATCACCTTCACGCCAGCTTCCATCATCACCTTAGCGATTGTACGCGAGTCCAAACCGCCAGAAACGCAGGTGCCAGCCACCATTCCTTTGAGATCGTCTAAAACCATTGCCATAATGTTCGACTCCTTTTTGTTAAAAACGCGCAAAAGTATACCATATTTCAATACGAAAAGATGGGAAAAGGGCTTATTTTGAGGGTTTAAACGAACAAAAGCGCCCCTTTCTGGACGCTTTTCACCCATTCCAAGCAGTGGCTGCGTTACGCTAAGAAGACCGCATCAATATCCACGAGAATGCGCAACTTGTCCGTAACGCGTTGTTGCTTGGGTAAAACATGGTCACAAGCAGCCGCAATCCCCTTCGCCGAATCCGCGCGCAAGAGGATTTGCCAACGCCACAGCGTCTCCTTTTTCTCCAACGGCGCAGGCATCGCCGGCATCACCATCAACCCACGACAGGCAGAAAAACGTTTTGCCGCCGCCTCTGCGGCTGAAGCCACCTGTCCCGCATCGCTACCAATAAAGGTAACGCAGGCCAACTTCTTAAAGGGTGGCATCTCCTCGTCTTGCCGTTGCTGCAAGGTTTCCCTTGCAAAGGCCTCGTAATCACACGCCGCGGCCAACCGAATGGCGGGATGGTCAGGCTGAAAGGTTTGCACATAGACCTCGCCTGGCAAGGTTCCGCGTCCAGCACGTCCCGAGACCTGCGCAATCAATTGAAAGGTGCGCTCTGCGGCACGGAAGTCGTAGGTCATATCAAGCGAACGGTCTGCAGCCAAAATACCAACCAAGGTCACATTCGGGAAATCCAACCCCTTGGCAATCATCTGCGTTCCCAAGAGGATATCTGCCTCCTTTGCACGGAAGGCGGCAAGGAGTTCGTCATGGCTGTGACGGCGCGAGGTGCTATCGGCATCCATACGAATGATACGCGCCGTCGGCAAGATGGCGTGCAATGCGGTTTCAACGCGTTGCGTACCAAAGCCAAAACGGTTAAAGTCCGGACTTCCACAGCTGGGACAACGCGTCGGCGGTCGCATCCACGCGCCGCACAGATGGCAACGCAAGGTATCGTCTTTGACATGATAGGTCATCTTGGCGCTACACTTTTCGCACATCACTGCGGTTTGACAGTGATTGCACTGATAGGTCGGCGCATACCCACGACGATTTAAAAAGAGAATAATCTGCTCACCCCGTTCTAACCGATTCCGCATCGCATCAATCAGTGGCGCACTAAAAATCGGCACCCCCCGACCATCATGCGCGGCTTGCTGCATATCCAACACCGTCACTGTCGGCAACACACTTCCGCCGACACGTTCGGGCATGCGCACCAAACAGTATTTGCCCAACTCCATCGCATTGCGCCAACTCTCTAAGGATGGCGTGGCCGAACCCAAGATGCAACGCGCCTTCTCCATTGTGGCACGCACCACCGCGACATCGCGCGCTGAATAACGCGGACTCTCGTCCTGCTTGTAGCCGCTATCGTGTTCCTCATCCACAATCATCAACCCCAACCGTTGCACCGGCGCAAAGACTGCCGAACGCGGTCCCACCACCACGCGCGCCTCACCGCGACGAATGCGATGCCACTCATCATGACGTTCGCCATCGCTCAACGCGCTATGCAACACCGCCACAGTCTTTCCAAAACGTGCCGCAAAGCGACTGACCGTCTGGGGTGTCAACGAGATTTCCGGCACCAAGACAATCGCATCACGCCCCTCCTCCAAGGTCTTCGCAATGGCGCGCATGTAGACTTCAGTCTTGCCCGAACCCGTCACACCAAAGAGCAGACAGGGTTTATCCGCGACAAGAATCTCATCCAATGCGCGTTGCTGGCCAGCCGTCAATTGAGGCATTACCGCCGACTGAATAAAGCGGCCCTTGAGGGGGCTTCGCGCCACAACGGTTCGCTCGCAGCGAATATACCCCGCCGCGGCCAACTTCTTCAACGTTTGAGGCGTCGTGGAAAGCTCTTCGCAGACCTGCGTCAAGCGCCCCCCATCAATACGCACAATCTCCTCGTAGAGATGACGTTGGCGCGCGGTCAACGGCGGCAATTTGGGTGGCAACGGATTGAGTGGCGTAACCATGTAAATCTCGCGATCCTTCGCCCCATTACTGCGTACAGCCGCAGGCAAAGCACTTCGCAACGCTAAGGTAAAGCCTACCGAATAGTAGTCCGCGAGCCATCGCAAGAGCCGAATAATCGATTCGGAGAAATAGGGCAACTCATCATCCACCGCAGTAATTGCCTTCACCCGTAAATCATCCACGCTGTCCGCAAAGAGTTCGCCTTGCGCGGACTTGGGTTTGCGCGTCGGTTGATACGGCGATGTTTCCGAGAGGGAAATCACATAGCCCAAACGGTAGATGCGTTGCCACGGCACAGAGACACGCTGCCCTACCCGCACCGTCATTCCCTCGGGAATGCGATAGGTAAAGAGCATATTCGGCACTTGTTCAATGGCAACTTGGGCGAACACGACTGCGACTTATTCCTGCGAAGCACGGGCGCTCAGGCGACTCCGTAATTGATCCAACAATGATTCTGGCGTCGAGGCACCCGAGGTCAAGCCCAACCGCTTCACGGTTCGCAAATCCAATGTCTCCAACTCCTCGGGCGTGGCAATCAACGCCGCATCACAACCCGCGCTCTTGGCCACTTCCACCAAACGTTTGGAGTTCGACGAATTCCGCGATCCCAACACCAGCACGCAATCTACCTGTTGGGCCAATTCACGAACCGCTTGTTGGCGTTCGCGCGTAGCATAACAGATATCCAACGCCTTCGGGAAGATAACCTCAAAGCCCGCCGCCTTCAATTCAGCCACACGTGCCTCATACATCGCCTCACTCACGGTGGTCTGACTCAAGACAACCAAAGCCGATGCACTCAACGTCTGACGGAGTTGCTCCACATCGGCCTGCGTTTCAATCACAGTCATCTGCGTGGGGGCTTCACCCAAAATACCAACTACTTCATCATGGCCCTTATGACCAATGAGGGCAATCGGCAAGGCCTCCGCCGCAAAACGACGCGCTTCGGCATGCACCTTCGCCACAAAAGGACAGGTCGCATCCACGATTTCAAGGTGACGCGCGGCCGCGGCTTGATGGACTTCAGGGCTCACACCGTGAGCCGAGAAGAGGACACGCGCCCCTTCGGGAATCACCTCAATGGCATCTACGAAGTGTACGCCACGCGCCTGCAAATCGGAGACAATGTGTTCGTTATGCACCAATTCGTGAAAACACCAGAGCGGTTCGCCCGGATATTCCGTGAGGGTGCGTTGCGCAATCTCAAGCGCACGGGCGACGCCCGAACACATCCCGTGGGGTTCGGCAACCAAAATATCCATAGCGCCCCTTACGAACGAGCAGAAGTGAGCTGTTCCAACAACAAGGGCAACAGCTGCTTCTTACGCGACATGATGCCACGGCAAAGGAAGACCTTCTCTTGGTTTTCGTAACGCGGGAAGGGAATCTTCGAGATGAAGTGTTCGTCGCCAGCGACCAACAACACCGAGTTGAGGGCGGCGATATCGGTCACCATCAAGGTGGTAAAGTAGAGCTTTTCGCGACGGCAACGTTCTTCCAAGCCAGCCAACAAATCGGGCAAACGGCCGCGCAATTCGTCTGCCGAACTGATTTCAATCTGCGCCACATCAAAGGCCACATCGCCCTCTTCGTAGTGCTTAGCGTCCAACGACAAGATCTTTTCAGTCGACAAATCGGTAATCCGCGAGGCGTGCGAGAAGATGTCGTGTGCCAACTCATCCACATCCAAGTTCAACAAGCCCGAGAGATACTCGGCCATGTTACGATCCACATCGGTCGTGGTCGGCGACTTGAGCCCCAAGGTATCGGTAATGATGGCAGAGAGGAGCAAGCCTGCGATGTTCGGCGAAAGGATCGCCTTACGTTCTTGATAGAGGCTGGCCACGATGGTGGCGGTCGAACCCACCACGCGGTTAATGAAGTCAATGGGTTCGTGCGTCGGGAAGTTGCCGAGCTTGTGGTGGTCCAAAATCTCCACGATGCGGAATTGATCCAACCCTTCCACGCCGAGGGAGAGTTCGTTATGATCCACAAGGATGACATCCACATTGGGCTGCTTGTAGAGGTCGCGTTCGTTAATCACGCCGACCACCTTGCCGGCCTCATCCACCACGGGGAGCGAACGCGAGGCTGAGGATTTGACAGCCTGCTGAATATCACGCACCAACGCCGTGGACTGCACGGCCTTGATCGCACCCGTAGCCATCGTACTCACGGGCATCGAATAAAGGGTCAAATAAACGGTGCTGGCGATATCATACGGCGCAATCAACACCGAGATACCCGCCGCTTCAGCGCGCTGGTAGAGTTCCTTCGAGAAGGGTTGACCGCCCGTCAAGACGATTGCACGCACCTTGTAGTCAATGCAGAGATTTAAGATGGAGGCGCGGTTCTCAACAATTGCGATGGTGTTTTTGGAGATTTCGGTCTTTAAGATTTGCTCAAAGGCCTCTTTCGTTGAACCCGCCACCAAGATGCGGCTCTTCACCACGGCATTGCCATCAAAGATCAACAAGGGCTGTGCACGCAAGGTGTGCGCCAAGAGGTTGATGCTCGTGGGAATGATTGCCTTACGATGCGGGTCGGCCTTATGAATGATATTTTCCGTAAAGGTGTTGTGCGACAAGAAGGCCAAGTAGTAACCCTCAGAGTCCACCACGGGAAGGGCCGAGAGACGGTTCTTATCCATCAACTCCAAGGCGTCCCACAACGCGGTGTTCGCCTGAACCGTCACGGGCGCGCCTTCGGGCAAGTAGTACTCCACCTTCGGCAACATATCGGGAATAAAGGTCGGCGCAGGCGTTTCAAAACGGTTGAGGATATATTCCGTCTGTGGGGTCAACTTACCACCACGCGCCGGCATGCACCGTTCGTTTCCCTGTTGGCGCTTCAATTCTGCATAGGCAATCGCCGAGACAATCGAGTCGGTGTCAGGATTGCGGTGACCAATCACAATTGTTTTACTGGGGATATCAGACATTTGAACACCTCTTTCAACGCATCAAAAGGGTTTTGGAAAAACATTAGGCGCGACGATAGGCCGCGATCACAGGCGGTGGCGGTGCGGGCGGCGTAATAAAGGTAAAGCCGGGCACAATCATCGGATGACCACGCAACCACGACTGTACGTCCATCGGCTTCGAACCCTCCGACTGAATCGTCTGCACCTGCAAAGCACCATCTGCGGTACGAATCCACAAGCCATCCTTATCGGCCTTGATC